>JBBDYV010000061.1:0-3968 GCA_040900515.1 Candidatus Pacearchaeota archaeon
TTATCAGCCATTTCTGTTCAACCTTGATAAGATACAGAAAAAAGGTATATATATATTTCGTTAATCAATTATGAATTTAGAAATCTAAAATAATCCGTATTTGCACGTCCACATAGAAATATTTATAAAGATTGTACCCGTACAATTGCCATGGCATACACAGAAATAAAGGAAAGAAATGGAAAGAAATATTTTTACAGAGTTAGTTCTATAAGGCAGGGCAATAAAGTGAAGAAAAGAAGAATATATCTTGGAGTTAACCTAAACAAAAAAGATTTAATGGGTAAAGAAGCAATTGCAGATAAATCCTTAATGAAAACAAAAACCAACAAAAACTTGGAAAAAATAAAATCTAAAATAATTAATATATTAAAAAAATATGGCATTAAAAAAGCAGGTTTATTTGGCAGTTATGCAAGGGGAGAACAAAAAGAGAGCAGTGATATTGATATCTTAATTAAGCCGGCTAAAGACATGAGTCTACTTGTCATTTCCGGACTGAAAATTGATCTGGAAAAGATTCTTGGCAAAAAAGTTGATATTGTAAGTTACAAATATATTCACCCTTATATAAAAGACAGAATTTTAAACAGCGAAATAAAAATAATATGAAAAGAAATGCTGGTTTATTTATACAGGATATTTTAGAAAACATAAATGACATAGAGTCTTTTTCCAAGGGATTATCTAAAAATAATTTGATAAGTGATAAATTAAAGCAGAAAGCAATAATAAGAAGTTTAGAAGTAATAGGAGAAGCAGTTAAGAACATTCCAATCTCCTTGAGAGAAAAGTATCACAACGTAGAATGGAACAAAATTTCTGGGATGAGGGACGTTATAATTCACGGTTATTTTAGAGTCGATTTGGATGCTATTTGGAATGTGATAAAAAATGATATGCCAAAATTAAAAAAACAAATAGAAAAGATAGAGAAAGAGTTAACGTCCAAATCTTAATAATTTCCCAAAAATCTGTATATATTTCGTTACTTTAAGATATAATAAATAATCCCCTAATTTTAACTAACAAAATTGAGTTAAATCAGTCTTCATTTTCAACTCTTGGGGCAAGAACAAACTTCATCTCCATGAGTTCATTTCTGAATTCAAGTTTTAGAGGATGGTCATTTGCAAATTCCAGTTTGGCTTTTTCAGCAAGCTTCGCTCCCTTTACAAATTTTTGAAGATATTCCAAACTGTATCTTGCCTTACAATTCTCGGCCTTTATCCTTGCTTCATCTCCTGAAAATTCAGCTCTTGCAGAATTAAGTCCCTTGGCTTCAATTATGAATTTGTCATTTTCAATTATGAAAGAGCACGAATCGGAGACAATAGCACAATCTTCAACAGAGTCCACAAGGTCAATTGAACTTAATTCAACAGACGAAGAGAATTCCATCTTTTCTGTTTTGGATGCAAAGTCAATCTCATCGCTTTCAATGTCTATCAGGCTTATTACAAAATTTCTTTTTATTCTGTCTCTTATCTGCATCTCAAGGAAGTTGTCTTTCTTTTCCATAATAAGAGAACTTCCGCTTCCGCAACGCTTCAAAACCTGTTTCAAATTATCAAGATTTATTCCTAGTGTCTCTGTATCTGATTCAAATCTTACAAAGGAGCTTTTTGGAAGCTTGAAACCGACCATTGAGACATTTGCGGGATCCATTGCAGTAATGCTCAGCCCGGCATCGTTCACTTTTATCCTCACTTCATTTACAATTTCGGATATAATTTCAAGAGCCCTTGCCAAAAGAAGCGGATTTTGCATTTCTATTAACATTTTTAGTGTATTAAGGTATCAACTTTAACATTTAAATTGTCTTTTAAGTATTATTATCCTGTGATGATATATGTCCTATGTTTGATATATCTTTAGCATAGAGTAATTATATAAATCTTGGGATAATTTGGTTTATATAATTAGGGATGATGATTTGAGCAGGGAAGTTGAACATATTGGAATTGATAAGCCGTTAAAAATATAAGTTAAAATTAAAATGGAAAATGCAGATAAAAAAGAAAAGACAAGCGAAAAGGAAGAAAGGATAAGAAAAATAACTTTCCTTTATTACTCTAGACCGGATATCCAAAATGCAATTTTTTCCTTTTCTTCACACAGAGAAACAGTCCCAAGGTATTTTGAGGGCTTTGGAAAGAGACCTGATGGCTTGAACTATCCCAGCGAAGTCTTTCAGTCGGCAAAAAATGGAGCAACTTCCTTTCATTGTTCTGAAGAATTATGGCAGGATCCGTTAAAAATTTCGACAGGAATGAATGAGACCGAGATGAATACCATAAGAATAGGATGGGATTTGCTTATAGATATAGATAGCAAGTATTTAGATTACAGTAAAGTCATGGCTGAGGAAGTGATTAAATTCCTTAAAAATCATAGCATATACAATATCGGATTAAAATTTTCAGGCAGTAAAGGTTTTCATTTAATAATCCCTTGGAAAGCTATTCCAAAAGAAATTAATCAAATAAAGACTTCAGATATGTTTCCGAAATGGCCCAGAATAATAACCCAATATATCTTAGAAAACATTAGGAATAAGGTTACCGAAAGAATAAATCAGTTAAATTATTCAGAATTATACCCTAATATCGCCCAATATATTAAGCGAGAAGGTGGGCAAATATCAAACAAAAGCAGTAAGAATATAGAAATTTTTACGAGTGGAGGTAGTTCTAAGACTCTAAGTAAATCAGAATATGTGCAGATGGAAAATTTAAAAAAAAGTGAGGAGTCTTCAACTAAAGAGGTCATCCCAGACATGATTCTTGTCTCGCCAAGGCATTTGTTCCGTGCTCCATATTCTCTCCATGAAAAAACAGCCCTTGCCAGCGTTGTGCTAAATCCCGAAGATATCAGAAATTTCCATCCAAGGGACGCAGATCCTATGAAAGCTGTTCCTAGAGATTTCATTCCTGATTCAAAAGAAGGAGAAGCTTCCCGTTTGCTTCTGCAGGCTCTTGACTGGCACAAGGAAAATAATCTTGATGAGACTGAAAACAGCAAAAAATATGAATCAAAATCATACCAACCGATAAAACTTGAAAAAATTTCTGATGAATTTTTCCCCCCATCAATAAAGAAAATTCTCGAGGGATTGCAAGATGGAAGAAAAAGAGCATTGTTTGTGCTGATTAATTTATTTCGAGTGATAGGAATGGAAAGACAGGAACTTGAACAAAGAATTTATGATTGGAATGCAAAAAACTCTGTGCCCTTAAAGGAAGGTTACATAAAAGCACAGATACTTTGGAGTTATCGAAATAAGATAGTTCCTCCTCCAAACTATGACAAAGATTATTACAAAGGCATTGGAGTGATTCCAACTGAAGAAGAACTGAGAATGAAAAATCCGGTGAATTATGTTGTAAGAAAAACTCTTGGAAACAGAAGAAACGATGATAATCTGAAAAAAGTTGATAAAAGAAAAGGTTATAAAAAACAATAATTAATAATTTAACTAAAAATAAATTTATAATAAATCTGAAAAATTTAATGATTATATTGTCTTGCAGTTTTTATCTTGCTGAATATTCCATTCTTGTCAACCCCCAATATTTTTGATATACATCAAAAATATTTAAAAACAACCCCTGCCTCGATATATAATGAGAAAAAAGGTGATACTCTTAAGCTTGTTTTTTGTTTTCCTTGCATTATTTTTATCGAATGTCTCGGCAGAATTGAATTCAACACAAATCAACGAAGGATATTCCTGTCTTCAAAATAAAACGTCTGGTTGTTCGACTTCCCTAGATGAAAATATTTTTACTCTTCTTGCTTTGAAAACATGCAGAAACGAAGTTCTTCAGCAGTCAACAAGCAATGAATGCTGGCCTTCGGGAGCATGTACTGTATTAAAAACAGGCCAGGCATTATTCGCAATCAAGGAATCAGGGGGGGATACATCCAAGCCAAAAGCATGGCTTCTTTCAAAAACAAGAACTCCT
>JBBDYV010000062.1:0-3926 GCA_040900515.1 Candidatus Pacearchaeota archaeon
TCTCCCAATGGGATTAAAGTAACTCTTGTTCTCAAATCTTCTCCTTTAATAACAATATAATCTTTGTTCAAAACAATAATATTGGAGTCAAAGAGAAGCAATACTGTTGATATATCTAATGATGTAAAAACACTCTGACTAGATATTGTTATTATTCCCAAAACAATCCCCGTTTCTGCTCCTGCAATAAACCTTATATTGAAAGTCCTACTTTCTCCAGCAGGAATGGTTAATGTGATATTTCCCCCCAATATCTGAAGATGGTCTCCAAAATTATGTGTCAAGGTTACTATTACTTGGCTTGTTCCTAAATTAGTTACTGTAATTGTCTCATCCTTTGTTGTATTCACGGCAAGATTAATTCCTTGAGTGGCATTCCACGAAGGAATTACTTTGATATTTGCTCCGGAAACGTCTCCGCCATCTCCGCCTCCCCCATCTTCAGAAGGAGGAGCTGCTTCAGTTTGACATGTGCTTGAGCACCCATCGCCTGAAACAACGTTGCCATCGTCACACTGTTCCCCCACTCCAGTATCAATAACCCCATCTCCACAAATTGCAGCCACAGCACTTCCTGTGAAAAATCCCTCAATATTCCCACCGGGAGTCAAGGCAATATTTCCGCTTCCCCCTGAATTTATGGAAATCACATCCGCCGAGATGGTTGGGATAAAATTAAGAGAAAAAATTGCTAGTGTAAAAATAAAAGTTAATGATAAAAATAATTTCATAGAGTAATTAAAGTGTTTAAAATGTAAATTGTTAAAACTCTCATCAGATGTTAAATCCAAATTATCTCTATAAATCCAACCCATATATTAATCAGCAAATTTAACATTAAAAGTATTTGCATTATCTATCCATATTCGTATCTTCTGTCACCCCTATTCCTCCCTCATCAACACCACGAATACTCATTCTTGCCGTTGGAACAAAGCTCTGATTTTATCTGCTCATTTTCTAACCCTAACAGAAAATTTACATCTCATTGATTTTTTATTTATGAAAAGCATAAAAATCTCAGGATTTCTTAAATTCATCCAGCATCGTTCTTTTCTTGAATTTAAATTCTCTTGGTGTCAAATTCAAGTAATCATAATCTTTAAAGTTTTTTAACAAGTCAATCAAATTTCTGGCGTAGTGGTCCAAAGAGTATTCTTTCAGGATGGATTTATATGCCCCAATATCAACATCAGAAAAGAATAGCAAGGACATGATGTCTATTTTATCCTTTTCCCCCTTAACAGAATTTTTCCGGTCTTCATAAGCTCCCTGTTTTAAAATTATTAAGACTTCGGAAGAAACAACATTAAATCCTTCAATTTTTTTAATGTATTTCTTTAAATTTTCAGGAGCAATTGTAAGCTTTGAAAAATAAGAAACATAAATATCAACATCAATTTCATCGGATTTTATTTCGTATTTTTTTAAATTATGGTTTTTTGATAAATTCTCACTTTTTAATTTCTGCAATTCCTTTATTTCTACAACAATGTCAATGTCTTTGGATTTTTGCTGTCTTACCCATAAATAAGTCGCCCATCCTCCTATGAGAATGAAATTATACTTTTTCTTTAATTCCTGAAGCAATTTCCAGCTTTTTTCTGTTAATTGTGAATTCCAAAATTCCATTTTAGCTTTTTTGGTTAAATATTTTATTTTCAATATAATTCTCAAATGCGTTTATAAAATCCTTTGCATACCACTCCCTTAGATTCCATAAATCAACAAAAATCTGACCAAGAGGAATTTCTGCATACAAATTCAATGAAATGTCTTTTTTTAAAACAAAAAAATTATATTTTATTTTTGGTTTTCCTGATGAATCTTTTAAATCTGGCATCCTCTTTTTAATCATTTCCAAATCCTTTTCATCCCCATAAACATACACTTCAGAATAGTCAGCAGGGACATCCTTTAATTTTAATTTATATGCACTGTACGCTGTATAAAAAACATTTGGAAGTTCCCTTTCTATCTCTCTAACGGGAGCTTCAATCCTTGCTTGAAAAATTATATCCTTGTCTAAATTTCTTATTGAAGCCCACAAATAAAGAATTTTTTTTATATCAAGAACATGAAAGCTTCTTTGCTGAATTTTCAATGCCCCAATTGAATTTAATCTTTTAACTGCAAGATTAATGATGCTCAATGAAATTTTCAATTTCTTTGAAAGTTCCGACTGAGTTAGAACAAACTCATTTTTTTCCATTGCCCTGTAAAGAATTTCCCGATATACTTCTTCTATTTTTTTCATTTTAATTCAGAGTAACTCAATTGTCTTGTTTCAATATAAAACGCTTCATATTTATAAATGTTTCTTTATTATAAGAAAGATATATAAATAATAATATAACAAAATAGAAAGCTACTTCCAAGGTATGATCCCTCATCAACACCACGAATACGCATTCTTGCCGTTTGAGCAAAGTTCTGATTTTATCTGCTCATTTTCCTGTTTCAATTGCTCAAGTTCTTTCTGTTGGCCCTGAACAACGTTGATTATGTCAAATATCTATTCAAAAAGCTATAAACTATTTTTGCATTATTTTGGCAATTATCTCCCAAGGGTACCTTTTTTCAATAGAATTCTTTTTTCCGTAGATTGAAACAACATAAGCTTCCCCCCCATATTTTTCTTTAAAAAACTTTAAATTTGAAAGTTTGGCTTGCTGAAAGTTTAATTTATTCTCTATTGCTAAATTTTCTCCTGAATCTTTTTTCACAATAAAATCAATTTCCTGCTTATTTGTTGTTCTCCAAAAATTTACTTTTTGTTGATTCTTTAGGAGATCGGAAAAAAAGGCAGTTTCAAAAGAGTTTCCAGATATTACTTTTGGAAAAGACTTTAAATGAAGAAGGTGCATTAATCCAGTATCAATAAAAAATATTTTGGGGTTTTTGGTTAATTCACTCCTAAAATTCTTGTGGAATGGTTTGACTAGCTTAATTATATATGTAGCCTCAAGCAAAAATAACCATTCCTTTACTGTTGCTCTGTTTATTCCAATTGTGTTAGATAATTCATTCATATTTAAGATATTTCCAGATTGAGAAGCCAAAGCCTCAATTAATTTATTAAAGGAATCTATGTCTTTTATCCCGCCCAAATCTCTGATGTCTTTTCTAACATATGTATTAACTATTTGTGATAAGATTATTTTTTTCTTATCGGATGAATCCTCAAGAGCCAAAAGAGGATATCCCCCAAAAAAGATGTATTCTTCAAAAAGTGGGATAATTTCATTGTTTGTTTTTTCTGTATTGTCTTCTTTCAAAGTATATTTCTTTTCCTTAAATTGTAAAAATTCTTCAAAGCTTAATGGAAAAAGTTCAAAATTAACTGTCCTTCCAACAAGAGAATCTTTAAATTTTTTCTTTATGTCAAACGAAGAAGAGCCGGAAACAATAAGCTTTACATTTTCATAATGGTCATGGAAAAGTTTTAAGAAATTTGAGGGATTTTTTAAATATTGAATTTCATCAATTAAAAGAAATATTTTTTTATTTTTGTCCATCCCTCTTTCAAGAATATATTTATAAACACTCTCCGGGCCCTTCTCGCAAAGGTCCAGAAATTCCAGAATTTCCAAATCTACATAAAGGTAATTTTCTTTTATGTGATTATCAATTAGGTATTTCATTAAAGAGCTTTTTCCAACTTGCCTGGCACCGTGAATAACAATAATTGCCTTGCTATCTAAAAAGCCCAAAATACCGTCAACCAACATCCTTTTATATAATTTGTTTATCATAGTATACTATTTATTATATAAAATGTATATTTAAACCTTTTGTTTCTTGATTTATGCAATTTATGTTAAAAAATTGAATTCAAAACTCTCCTTTTCCGCCACTCCTATTCCTCCCTCATCAACACCACGAATACTCATTCTTGCCATTGGAGCAAAGCTCTGATTTTATCT
>JBBDYV010000063.1:0-3902 GCA_040900515.1 Candidatus Pacearchaeota archaeon
GGGAAAAACTTGGTGTCTTGGATTTCGATACTTCAGCAGAAGTTTCAGGAAAAGGATTTTATTATATGAAAGGGGATCTTGCACTTCTTAACATTGCACTGATAAATTTTGCAAGAGACTATATGGTAAAGCAGGGGTTTGAATATATTGAAACTCCTTTAATGATTAAAAAAGAAATTCTTGAGGGTGTTTATTCAAGCGAGGAAATAAATGTGATGTCATACAAAATTGAAGGTGAGGATTTGTATCTTATAGCAACATCCGAACATCCACTGATAGGACAGTTCATAAATAAAACACTTAAAGCCAGCCAGCTCCCGATAAAACAAACGTCTTACAGCATGTGCTTCAGAAAAGAAATAGGAAGCCACGGAATAGACGAAAAGGGAATTTTCAGAACACATCAATTTAACAAACAGGAAATGATTGTTATCTGCGAGCCAAAAGAATCCTACAAATGGTATGATAAGATGCTAAAATGTTCAACAGATATTTTTAAGTCATTGGGAATTCCAATAAGGGTTGTTGAATCATGTTCAGGAGATTTGGCTAATTTAAAGGCAAAGGGATGTGACATAGAGGCATGGAGCCCTCGTCAACAAAGATATTTTGAAGTTACCTCTTTGACAAATATGGAAGAAGCCCAAGCAAGAAGACTTGGAATAAAAATTGACAGCGGGAAAGAAAGATACTTTACACATACTCTAAACAACACCGCAATTGCAACCTCGCGTGCTCTTGTCGCACTTATTGAAAACAACCAGCAGAAAGACGGAAGTATTTTAATCCCCAAAGTTCTCCAAAAATATATGCATGGCAAAAAAAAGATTTCAGCAGAAAAAAAGAAAACAAAATAATATTCAAAAGTACGAAAGAAGAATAAAAGAAGAACATATTTGGGATAGGATATTCCTTCTTCACATAAAGAAATCAATCACAGTGATAATAATCTGGGCACTTTCCCTTATAATCCATGAAAGCATACAAAAGTTTTCTGGTTTTGATGAGCCTTACCTGACTGCCTTGGCAATTTATATAATCCCTTTATATCTCTTAATTTCCATAATTTATACCCTCTTGAAGCATAAGAGGATTGAAGGGAAATAGACAATAAGTTTTAAAAGCAGAATTCTGTAAATTATTTTGTGCCTCAATGGTCTTTCCTGAGCTTGCGAGGGAAACGTCATGAGGATGAACAAAGTGAAGCCTCAATGGTCTAACGGCTATGACTCATCCCTGTCGCGGATGCGATCCGGGTTCGACTCCCGGTTGGGGCGTTTAATACCTTCTTCCTCTTGATTGATTTCCTCTGAATGAATTTCTTGAACCTCTTGAATTATTTCTTCTGTTTCCGCCTATTCTTTCATCTCTACCTTCTCTCCTATCTCCTCGATGCCCTGAAATCTTGCCCCTTGAATATTCACGTCTGTCTTCATAATCTCTTCTATTATCATGTCTTCTTTCATCTAATTTTATATTTACCATTTCAACATCAGGGGCATCAATCATTTCTATGTTTAAAGAAGGGTCTCTGAGAACATTGCTGAAGTTTTCATAATCTCTTTCTGAAACAAGATTTATTGCAATACCATCTTTTCCAGCTCTTGCTGTTCTTCCAATTCTATGCACATAATCCTGACTTGTTTTTGGAATGTCGTAATTGTAAACATGGGAAATTCCCTTTATATCAAGTCCACGTGCAGCAATATCTGTGCAAACCAAAACATAAACAGAGTTTCCACTGAACTTTTCCATAATATTATTCCTTTTATTTTGTTTCAATCCTCCATGTATTGCTACTGAATTTACTCCGGCTCTTTTCAAATTATTTGCAACGAAATCGGTGTTTCTTCTTGTGTTGCAGAATACCATTACCAGCCCATATTTCTCATTCTTTAGAAGATGAACTAATAAAGAAAATTTAAGATTTTTTTGGATATCATAATAAATCTGTTTTAGTTTTTCAGGGTTAACATAAGATTCAACAGCAATTGCCATGGGGTTCCTCATATGTTTGTTTGCTATATGTTCAATTTCTTCAGAGATTGTTGCGGAAAATAATAATGTCTGTCTTTCTTTTGGACAATGCTTTATTATCTTTTCAACATCATGAATAAATCCCATATCCAACATTCTATCGGCTTCATCCAATACAAGAACTCTTAAATGTGAAAGATTAATTGTTCTTCTCTCAATATGGTCTAAAATTCTTCCAGGAGTTCCAACTATTATTTCTGAATTTTTCAATGCCCTTATTTGTCCTTCTATTCCAACTCCACCATAAACTACTGCTACATTCAATCTTTTGTGACTTGAAAATCTTAAGAATACATTACCAACCTGCTCTGCAAGTTCCCTTGTTGGTGTCATAACCAAAACCTGGGAACCTTTTCCTAACTCTATTTTCTCAATTATTCCAGCACCAAATGCAAGAGTTTTCCCGCTTCCAGTTGCGGAACCTCCTATTACATCTTTTCCTCCAATGACTAAAGGTATTACTTTCTCTTGTATTTCGCTTGGCTTATTGATGCCCGCTTTTTCTAGTAATCTCAAAAGCTGTTCGCTTAAGCCCAGTTTTCTGAAGCTTTCCATTTTCAATGCATATCAATGTATAAAAGAAATAGTGTGTCGAAATCAAGATTAGTGTTCTTTAATCAAGTTTGCAATGCGGCTCTATTTCCACAATTATCGATAATTAGAGGTGATTTATGAGATATTTAAAGGTAAGCAAAATGAGGAAAATATTGTTAAAGCTTCCTTCCAGTCAGTTTTAACACAGCATATCTGTATATATTAATTGCCGAAAGAAAGAGAACATAGGCAGACATTTGTGATATTATTGCAGATGAAACTGCCCTGTAATCATTCTCTAAAAGATGACGGCTCAGAAGGAATAATGAGGGATAATAAATAAGGAATACAAAAAGAGAAGCTATAGGAGTTATATAAAGCAAATCCTTTACAAAATTTTTCTTTGAAGTTTTTATCTGATTTAATCTGTCATGTACTCTCATCCCAAGCCAGAACAACGAAGCTCCTATTGCAGCACCGATTACAGTTACAGTTGCAATTGTATCAATGGATGATGTAAATCTAGAGCCGATATAACTTGCCAGAGGGGCTCCAATAATTGCTCCCACTTCCCCGAAAAGAAATTCTTTATTGAAGTTAATTGCTTCTTTAGATATTTTCATAATGTAAAAATAGAACTTTGATTTATAAATTTGTTTTAATCTTTTTCTGTTTGTTTTCATTACAGAAAACTTTAAAAGACACTCAGCCTTTGGGTTTTCCAATATAAATAAGGTGAAGATGGCTAAAAAACAGGAAAAAGAAAATGAAGGAAGATTCTGAAGAAGACAAAGAAAAGCTGTACAATGAAGATGAACCTTTGTCTGAGGATGGAGAAAAGGAATCAGAAGGTTCAGATGACTGGGAAGAGTTTTAACTAAATTTTTTTCTATTTCTTATTTTTGACAAGTTTTATATATTTTAAAAATTATACTGTTAAGAAACAATAAGATGACATTGAAAACGGTTTTTGGTTTCTTTTTCTTTGTAATAGTAGTTGGGCTTCTCGGATTTTACTGGCTTGGCCCCTTCAATGAAGTCGATTTTGGTTTTAAGGAAAGGAATTATAATTTCAGTCTAAGTAGTTCGGAAGGGGAAGTGAGCCAATTTTATCCTATGATGAGATTTCCAACTCCTGATATTTCATACAGAATAGATGATTGCCCATTAGGAAAAAAAGAAGATATGCAGAGGGCTTTCGAAATTGTTGATGAAAAAACAATACTTAGTTTTTATCCAGCATCAAACAGTGAAGAGGAGGATATTTATGTAACATGCGACTCTGGAAGCAAGATAGAAGGAAGGTTTTTCATAGCAGGAGAAGGGGGACC
>JBBDYV010000064.1:0-3875 GCA_040900515.1 Candidatus Pacearchaeota archaeon
GAAAGAGGAGTATAAAAATATTGTTAGAAACGTATGATTTTATATTTCTCACTTCCCAAATTATAGACCTTAGTTTTTCCAATTTTTGCATTTCCTTCTGCCTCATGAATATGCCCGCAAAGAACTAGTTTTGGTTGATATTTCTTGATTGCTTCAGCAAGAATTTTTGAGCCGACGTGTCTACTATTTCTCAAAGTATCCAAAGTCCCAAATGGAGGAACGTGGGAAATCAAAATGATGTTTTTATTATTAAATAAAGAGAAGAATTTTTCTTTTTCTTCTTTTAAATTAACTCCCAAAATTTTATTTGACAAATTGTTCCCTTCAAAAATTATATCGAACAAAATGATAGTGTTATCCTTTATTTTAAAACTGCCGACTCTTGTATAATTGAGATTTTTGTATTTTTTAAATAATAATTGTGTAAATTTATTATACTTTCCATATAGGTACATGTTTCCTTTCAATGCAAATACTGGTAAATTATAAGAACAAAGTTTATCGATGATTTGCATATATAATTTTTTTGATTTATCTTTAAATTCATTTGAAAAATTATCTGTCCATTTGTTGGGGATGGAGGGATATCTCCTGTACAAATTATTATATCAATTTTATTTTTTTTAATTATTTTGGAAAGATTAGATGGTAATTTTCCATGTGGATCCCCTATTGCCAGGATATTCATAAATCAAAAATGCTTTTATTGTTAATAAAATTAACTAAAACTTATAACTCCTCCGCCAAGAACCTTTTCTCCTTGGTAAAGAACTATTGCTTGTCCTTCGCTAACTCCTGTTATTGGCTTATTGAGAATAATTTGGGGGTTTCCATTTAAATATTTTAATGTTGATGGTAGGAGTTCTCCAACCTGGCGTATTCTTGATAGGACTTTAATAGACTTAGCCCAGCCTGCCTGCCTGTGAGAATAACTTTTAATAGTAGAATCAACGCGTGATGTCTTTAGATTAACAATTTTATTCTTTTTGCTAAATGGAACTTCATTTATCCAATAAGCATCTTTAATAAAAATTTCTTTTCTGAAATTTAATTTGTGGCCTTCTGGAGCTGCAATTATTGTGTTTGTTTTTGCATCTTTGCGGGCTACGTACCATTTTCTCATCGAGCCGCCTATGCCTGGGGCTTTTTCAACTTCTATTCCAAACCTCTGCCCTATTCTCTGTCCAATTGTGTAATAATAAATTCCATCATGCTTCCCAATGACTTTTCCGTCAGGATTAAGGATTTTTCCCGGCTTTGGCTTTATTTTTTTCTGAAGAAATTGCTTAAGATTTACTTTTCCTATGAAGCAAATTCCTATTGTGCTTTTTCTGTCAAAATTTTGGAAACCTGCTTTTTGTGCAATTTCTCTAATTTGTTTTTTTGTATAATCTCCTATTGGGAAAAGAGTTTTGGCTAACTCAGATTGTTTCAAACGATAAAGAAAATAAGATTGGTCTTTGGTTTCATCTTTTGCCCTGAACAATTCGTAAGTATAATGCTCGCCTTCGGCTCGCTCATTGATATAATTTTTAATGGAAGAACCCTGTTCACGAAGTTTATTTTTAGAATTAACAGATTTTTTATTACCCAATTTAATCTTCTTTATTCTTGCATAATGCCCTGTGACAAGATAATCTGCTTTCAGTTTTTCTAGGGCTTTCAACAGCAAAGGGAACTTTACTTTCTCATTGCAGTCTATGTCTGGATTGGGGGTAATTCCTTTTTTGTATTTCTTGAACATTTCATCAACCACTTGCTTTCGGTATTGTTTTTCAAAGTCAAGAGTTATAAGTGGAATGTTTAGTTTTGCTGCAATTTTCTGTGCTATTGCCCTGTCTTCTCTCCATGAGCATTCTCCAGTTATCGGGTCTTTTGTATCACTCCAGTTTTTCATGAAAACTCCAATGACTTCAAAACCGTGCTGTTTCATTAAGAGTGCAGCTACACTTGAATCAACTCCTCCAGACATTGCAACGAGGACTGTTTTTTGGTTTTGCTTAAGAAGTTTCTTTGTCATTTTTCACAGAAACGTCCTCGGTAGGATTTGAACCTACGACCCCTTGGTCACTATATTATTTTGACGTAATCTAACAGCCAAGTGCTCTAACCAGCTGAGCTACGAGGACCTGAAAAATTGAGATAAGAATTATATTTAAAGTTAACCTTTAGCCTTTTTTCCTTTAGCCTCATCTTTTCTTTTTTGATTTTGGCTCTTTCAACCCCAAATCAATAACAGGCTCGGGTTGATGTTTTTCAAGAAAACCATAAACATTCGACTGCTTTGAGCCATGTATAAGATATATCATTGCATCTTGGGCATTTTTTATATGCATCAAATCCCCAATTATTCCTATCTTGTTATCTTTTAGTTCAAAGTGGCATTTTGTCAGCTCTGAAAATGTTGCAAGAGTTGCCCCTCTCTTACCTATGATTCTTGCCTTTATTACCCGCACATCTTTTCTTCTTGTGTAATCTTTAATATTAAGGGTTTCAAACATATATTCTTCATCTCTTATCAGCATTGCAGTTGAAAATGGAAATCCGAAATCAAGGGCATCAATAATTTTTTCTGCAACATATTCGTCTTCAGGGCTGCCTTCTATTGTTATTTCCTTTCCTCTTATTGACAGCTTGACATTTAGTTCGCTTTCCAGTCTGCCTTTTCCCTTGATTATTCTTACTATTTTTTCACAGGTGAGCTTTTTCATTTAAGTTTTAAGGGATAATGGATTTTAAATTTCTATCCCTTAATCATAAAAATAAGAATGAATTAATAAATTATCTCTTGAAGTGTGGTTTCTTTTATGGTAATGAACGGGAACTCCGTCAATTAGATGAGCAACCAAATCATTAATATAATGCCCCCATCCTACAAATCGGATTTCTTCAAAGATATCTTTTAACGTAATTTTTTCAGATAAATCACTCATTTTAAGATTAAGATATTTTTATTTTTAAACATTTATATGATAATTAAAACCCGCTTTTTTCTTCTTTGAGGAAGCCATTCTTTTTCAACCATGCTATCTGATTTCCAGGATATTTGAAGATTACATCTGCTTTGTCATGGTCAAGTTCCCAAGGTTCAACAAGAACAATGTCTCCAGGACGAAGCCAGAGTTT
Organism: Candidatus Pacearchaeota archaeon; assembly: GCA_040900515.1. GTDB lineage: Archaea > Nanobdellota > Nanobdellia > Pacearchaeales > GW2011-AR1 > JAGVNG01. The sequence goes on from JBBDYV010000064.1 coordinate 3,127, forward strand.
TCTTTTTAATCTGCCTGGAACCCTGCAGTTTCTTGATTTTCCGTCAAGACAAAGAACCATCATTTTGTTTCCTCCAAGTCTTTGTTCTATTGTACCTATAATTTCCTTGTTTCTTGGAAGCCTTGCTCGTGTTATTGTTTGACCTTCAGCATTTTCCTGCTGATCCCTGTATTTTTGACTTTTCATGTTTTGTTTTTATTTTACGCTCATTTCCTATCACTCGCTCGTATTTATTAAAAGATAATCCTAAACCGATTTAAATAGCATTTGGGCAAATTTATCATTTATAATCTTAACGATTTTTATCTATATTTTAATCAGTCACATCAAAACCATTGCAAAGGGTATACTCTGAATGGTTTGTATACCCTCCCCTGTGATTATTCCTGACAGAACTGCAAGTGCTATTGCCTGCTTTCCAACAATGTTGAATATCGCATCTTCCCTTGCCATTCTTGTTATTATATCCAAAACCTGCTCTTCGGTCATTTCTTCCCCTTTATAGAAATTCTCTTTGACATCCAGCTGGAATTCTCCCTCTTCAAATATCTTTCCTAATAGATTAGAATCACAGATTGCAACTACATCTCTGTATGACTTTATTACTCTTACAAACATATGAAAATAAAAGATAACTTCAAATTAAAAATCTTTCTTTGCGCCGTCTTTGATAGCTTTTTCGGCGTTTTCTTTGGACATCATAGCAGACATCTTTGTTCCGCATACAGAGCAAGCTCCCTGAGCCATAT
>JBBDYV010000065.1:0-3832 GCA_040900515.1 Candidatus Pacearchaeota archaeon
TGCAAGGCCGTTTGAGCTTTGATTTTTGATGAAGTATTGATAAAACAAAAAGTTTAAATAGCAACTGTTATAATATTATATCATATGTTATAATAAAATAACAAATGTTAAAAAAATATAATAGATATAGAGTATTGAAGGTCTTTTTAGATTCCCCTGCTGAAGATTTTGGTTTAAGAGAAATCAGCAGACTGGCAGACTTGGCTCCCGCTTCCGTGTTAAATTATCTGGGAGAATTTGAAAAAGAAGAGATTATAACAAAATCAAGAAAAAAGGGATTGCCGGTTTATAGAGCCCAAAGGGAAAATGAAGATTTTATTTTTTATAAAAAAATCAGCATTTTGTATGAATTGCATGATTCCGGATTGATAGAATATCTTTGGCAGAAACTGGCTCCTAAAGCACTTATTCTTTACGGAAGCTATGCCAAAGGAGAATCCAGCAAGGAGTCAGATATAGATATTTTTGTTATTGGAAAAGAAAGGCAAATTAATCTTGAGGAGCATGAAAAAAAAATTGGGGCAGGTATACATCTTATTTTTAATGAAGACATTAAAAAAATATCCAATGAACTTAAGAATAATTTAATAAATGGTATTGTGCTTAAGGGATATCTAAAAATATTTTAAGATGATAAAAATAACTCCAGACAAAGAAAAGGCAAAGTCTATATTTGAAATGATTAAATCCAGAGAGCAATTTTTAAAAGAGTTTGAGAAGAAAAGCACATATCCAACAATCATAGCTGAAAATTATTATGAAATAATAAAGGAACTTTGCACTGCAATAGCTTTGACAGAGGGGTACAAGTCAGCAGGAGAAAACGCCCATAAAAATACAATAGATTTTGTTAAAAAATATGGTTTTTCCGAGTCAGATATAGATATAATTCAGGATTTGAGAGTAAGAAGGAATAAAGGCCTGTATGAAGGCAGACCTGTTGAAAAAATTTATTTGGAAAATTTAAGGAATGATTTGTTGCAGATAATATCAAATCTTAAGAATATATTAAAAAATATTTTAAAGGGGGATTAATATTATGTCAGGAAAGAGTAAAAAAGTAGATATTCTGTCCAAGCGTGGGCAGAATAGAGGACAGATTAATCTATCTTTTGGGATGATTTTTTCAATAATTATGATAATAGTTTTCATTGCATTTGCATTTTATGCAATAGGAAAGTTTTTGAATATTCAAAAAGCAGCACAGGGGGCGCAGTTTATAGATGCATTGGAAAATAATGTTGAGAAAATGTGGAGAAGTGAACAGGGAAGCCAAGAACTTGAATATAAACTTCCAAACACTGTGGAGATTGTTTGTTTTGCCGACTTTTCAGGGGGAGAGATGGCGAGGCCTTCCACTGCAAGGGAGTTGTACAGTGAACTAAGGTTTTCATATTTTGGGGAAGAAAATATGTTCTTTTACCCCACAGGCTCGGCAGGAGGAATTGATGCTGTAAAAATAGAAAATATAAATTTGATTGGAATAACAAGCCAGGAAAATCCATATTGCATTCAAACAAAAGATGGAAAAATTAAGTTGATAATAAAGAAAGAAAGAAGTGATGGGCTGGTTACAGTGATGAGGACGGGATAAATAATGAAAACAAAATGAAGAAAGCAGTTATAACAAGATAACAATATAAATGTTGCATATCATACAAAAATGTATATATAATAATGAAAAAAGAAAAATTAATCAAAAAAATTGAGCCATATTGGAGAAAATATTGGAAAATAAAAAAGAATTTTATCAATGAAGTAATAAAAATTGAAAATAAAATGAACAAAGATTTGAAGAAATTAAATCTGCCAAAATTGGAATTCTTTTGGGTGGACGGTGAACCTGTGGGAATTGGCGCAGCAAATTATATAGATAGAAAAAATTTTGATTTGATACATGACACAGAGTTGATGAAAAATGAGTATTAAAAACAAACGCGCACTGGAGTTTTCTTTCACTTGGCTTTTCGCCGTGATAATAGGAGCTGCTATTCTTGTTCTTGCAGTTTATGCAGCAACAAAAGTAATAGGCAGCGGGCAGGCAGAAACAAGCACTGCTGCGGCAAAAGAAATAGGAGTTTTGTTAAATCCTTTGGAAACAAGTTTTGAGGAGGCAAGTTCAACATCTTTGGCTTTGCCTGTTGATACAAGAATATATAATAGATGCAACAGCGTGGAAGGTTCTGGATTTGGAGGCCAGATAATACAGACAAGCCAAAAATCATTTGGAAAATGGAGCGATTTAAGCACAGAGATTGAATTTCAAAATAAATACATTTTTTCTGATGAATATGAAGAGGGAAAAGTTTTCCATATTTTTTCAAAGCCCTTTGATTTTCCATTTAAAGTTGCCGATGCTATATACCTGACTTCTTCAAACAAAAAATATTGCTTTATTGATTCCCGTGATTTGCCTGATGATATAAAAAATGAACTTTCTGACTTGAAACAGGGAAATCTCATTATAGCAAAAGATTGCCCAGATAATGCGATAAGAGTTTGTTTTGGCTCTGAAACAGGATGTAATGTTAAGGTAAGGTATGGGCAGGGATATGTGGAAAGAAATGGAGAGAGGGTGTATTTTGAAACAGACACTTTGATGTATGCTGCGATATTTTCAAACAACAAGAACTATGAGTGCCATGTAAAAAGACTTATGGCAAGAGCAGAGGAACTTTCAAAATTGTATGAAAGCAAAGCAATATCTCTTTCACAAAAAGGGTGTGATTCTAATATTGATATTGGAACATTCGGAATTATTTTGGAGAATTATGAAAATTCCATGGATTTGAGAACAATATTTCCAAAAGCAAATGAAATGGGGGAACAAAACAGGAATACTCAATGTAAGTTGTGGTAAGTAAAAATGAAACCAAAATATCTTTATCATGGCGGTGGAAAAGAGTTGGAAGGAGAAAAGTTAATTCCTACAAAGGCAACTGATTTGGGAAAAAATCCAGATAATCTTTATAGGGGGGTTTATGCTTCAGATGTAAAAAATGATGCAATAGCTATGGGAATATTATCTTGCAAGGGGGTTAGAATTTCAAGTTGCGGGGTTGAAAGAAAAGATAGTACAGAAGTAGAAGCAATTATTTATAATGGCTGGCCTGAACAAGACTTTTTTTATCTTTATGTTTTACCATCAGAAACTTTCAGAAACAGACCTAATGGTAGCCATCAATGGGTTTCTTTAGAGGCAGTTAAACCATTAAAAGTAGAAAAATTATTAGTTAAAGATTATTTATATTTGGTTAGAAGAGCAAGTGAAAAAGAGAGAAACGATTGGGATAAAAAATTTGGGAAAAAGTTAAAATGAAAATAAGAAAAGCTAAAATCAATGACTTGAAACAAATAAATGAAATATATGTTGAGGGTAGTATTGATGAAGGTAAACTACAATTCCCACATGTTTCTGAGAAAGAGATGGAAAAAGATTTGAAAAAACATGAATGGAGAAGATTAAAAGGATGGAAGAAGGAATTAAAATTAAAAAATAATTATTGGATAGTTGCGGAAGAGAAGGGAAAGATTATTGGTTTTGCCAATGCAGACATTGATAAATCCAAGGAAGGTCGGTTGACACTTTTGTACATAAGAAGGGATTATAGGAAAAGAGGGATTGGGATGAGGTTAACAAAAGAAAGGATTAACTGGTTAAAATCTAAAAAAATTAAAAGAATTGAAAGTGGGGTTTACCTTAACAACAAACCTTCGATTAATAATTTAAAAAAATCTGGGTTTAAACCAGTCGCTCTTAAATTAGAGTTAAAATTGAAAAAATAAAATGAATAACCCCGCGCTAAAGCGCGAGGTATCCAATAAATAAAAA
>JBBDYV010000066.1:0-3780 GCA_040900515.1 Candidatus Pacearchaeota archaeon
CATGTTGAGAGAAACGGTGAAAGATATTCACATTATATTAATATAGGAAACAATGAATATCAGAAAGTAACGTTGATAGCTGTTGATGGAATTCCCTTCTTTAGAGCAGAAAAAGGATATTTCAATCCTTGGGGCCAATATCTAGGTGATGATGGGGAGATTGTTGATTTAAGAAATAAAAAGTTCTAACCACTCACAATTTCATTTACTAACTTGGCCATTGTGTCAAGAAAATCTTCTGTTCTTTCCTGCCATTCATCTATCTCAACTCCCTTAAGATCCTTGATTTCTCCGTGGACTATTTTTTTGTGAAGCATAAGCAAATCCCTGTACCAAACAACATATTTCATTTTTAATCTTCCGTTATCAACAAAGGTTGTTTTCAAGCTTCCTGGTATGTGTTCTGGTGATGGGGGAAATTCATTTGCTGCTATTAATGCTGCATGGGCTGCATCAACCATACACCAATACAAACCTTCAATTGAATTAAGCTCAGATATTTTGCTTCTCAAAAGATGCTGGGGAGCTCTTTGAAGAGAGGTGTAAATTGCTTCTGGTGTTGGTTTTATTTTTCCTGTGATGAGAAGATGCTTTAATGGCTGGAAAAATCCTGCCATGTCAATTATTGCTTCCCCATATCTCAAAACATTAAGAAGTATAGGATCTCCTCTCATTATGTCTTCCCACCATGTTGAAAGCTTTACAGTGTTTATGTGCAAACTCTGCTTGTATGGATTTCTTCTCAATATTTTGTCAAGTTCTTCCCTATACCATGCAATAAGCTCTTGATCCCATTTTATTGAAACATCATCCAAAATAATTATTATATCAATGTCTGAGCCGGTAACCGTTGTCTGCTTTGCTGAGGAGCCGAAAAGAATTATTGATTTTATTATTTTGTCAAATTTCTGATATGTTTTTGTTGCAAAGTCCGTTGCAATTTCCTGTTCCGATTTCAGTTGCAATGTTGGAATATTCTTTGGGTTTGGTAATTTCTCTTTCTTTGCTTTCTGAGAACTTTTTTTGTTTTTCTTTGACATTTTTATTGATAATAATCTTTAATATGATAATATATCGACGCTCTTTTATTAACCTCTTTATAATATATATTGTAGTATATAGTTTTTAAATTTGTTTGTTAGTTATTATTCCATTGGCCTTCCACTCATTCTGCTTCCGCCTGCTCCCTGTGCACTGCCTCCAAGTTCCTTTGGCAGCCTTGAAAATGTTGTTCCGAATGTTTCATAGTTTGTTTGTGGGAGCCATTGTCCTTCCATACCTGAAAGATATCCCTGGTAAAGTCCTGCTGCCTGATTCCAGTATGGGGCCATTTTCATTCCATAAATCGGTGAGCCCATTGCTTCAAGGCTTTCCTGGAAAGGAGATGTTTTGAAATGCTGCCACCATACACTTGCCTCAACAATTTTTTTTGCATCATATCCTTTTTGTCCAAGTTTTTCCATCATTTCTTTTAATGGAACATTTCCCATTCCCATGGGAAGCTCCGTGTGTTCAAATCCAAAATTATCTGAGAGATGAACATGTTTTACATAAGGAGCAACTTTTTCAGTTTCCTTTACAATTTCCTCGTCAGTATAACCATACTTTCTAAGCATGTTTATGTGTCCTACATCCCATGTTGCCCCAATGAATTTTTCTGCAGTTCTTTCAGCTTCTTTATCAGACATTCCATTCTTTACTGCATTTTCCTTGAATTTCTCTCTTGATGCCTCAACAATTCTTGCAATATCTTCTCCTGTGCTCAATGCAAAACCGGCTGGAGGGTTCTCTATAACAAGAACAGGAGATTTGTCCTTGAATTTTTTGTAAGCTTGCCATGCAGCGTTTCCGAAAGTTTGTGATGATTTTTCAGTTGCGAAATCTTCAATTTTCACATAAGCTTCTGGCCTTACTTTTTCCAGCCCATCCAGCAGAGAGAATATTGCATCTGATTGGGTTTTTGGGTCAAATTGCCTCATGTTTCCTCTTCCTTCTTCTTCAACCCCAAGAATTTTTCTGTATTGCTTTGAAATATTTTCCAAAATCTCTTTTTCCTCTTTGGTTTTAACATTTGTCCATGCTTTATCAAATGCTCCGTTAAGAGTCTTCCTTGCCTGATCAGTGTATGTTGCAGCGGCATGAATTTGTTTTATTTGGCTCATTTCTTTCTGATTTAAATTTTTAAGCTGCTCTTTTACATCATCTGGAACTTCCTTTGGATTTCTACTTAATGCAACCCAATTTACATAAAGTCCCCGAGATACAGGATCAATATCTTTAAGAATTTCCTCTGCCCTAATCCTGTTGAATTCTATTTGTGAAAGAGTATTTTCCCATTGAGTATGGTTCAAATGTTCTATGCTTTTTTCAGGAGTGTGAACATGTTCTTTTATTTTTTCCTCTCCAGGATAATATTTTTTTTCTGTTTCAATGGGAATGAGTTTACCTGTTTCTTTTTCAACAACAATCATTCTTTTGTATGTTGATTCAATACCTTCTTTTTTCAGCTTCTTTATTTCTTCTTCTGGAAGCAATTGTGAGCCTGGAATTCCTTCTGCGGAGTGGAAATTAACAGTTATGTTTCCATCTGGGTTAAGTTCATGACTTCTTATTAATGTCTCGGCAACTTTTCTTTCAGCTGCTTCTCTTGATGTTTCACTGAATCCTTGCTGGCTCATTCCTGCAACATCCATAACAGGACCGTGAAGAGAAACTTCAACTCCAGTAAGCTTTGCCATCCTGTTTACTTCCTTAAAATGCTGCTTTGGAATAGAATCGAAAATTTCTGGGGAGACTGCCTCAATTTCAATTTGTTTTGCTCCAGAAGAAAGCTTTGAAGAAACTTCCTGAATTATATTTGCAGAACGTGGATCTGTTGTTATTCCCAAACTTCCTCCAGTAATATACTCTGACATAGCAGGAGGCGATAAGCTTGAATAGCTTCCCTGATAGATGTCAGAAATTCTATATCCCCCTATTTTGTATTCTCCTTTCATTTGATGTATATTTTATGACGTGAATTTATTTCGCGGAAATCATTATAGCGAATGAATGTAAATCTTTGATTTACTTTTGCCATTTTACTTTTGTATAAGGATTAATTAATTTATATAGTTTATTGATAGCTCACGCTGTCGTTGTTTTGTTATGTTTTATCAGCCAATTACTTAATTGTTCCAGCAATCCATATCAAAACCCGCAAAATCAAAAGTGTGATTATTATAACCCATCCCCAAATTCCCGTTTTTCTGCCTCTGTGATCATGATAGGAACCAAAAAAAACAAAAAGCATTCCAATTACAACTCCAATAATTATGATGTAATCATACCATTGCATCCAAAAGGTATTCTTTTTAGATTTAAATATTTATTGCTCGTTATTAGAAGAGGGAATAATTTTAATGATAAGAATAGATTTTGACGAAGGGGCATTTTACGTTAACAATTTTTATCTGCTTTTAGGCAAATCCGGTTTGTATTTGTCATATTTTGTTTCATCTCTTTCTCTGAAATCCTTTTTTCTTTCTTTTTCCGAGTCAAATCTTTCAACCCCAAATAATCTTTCCTGGGCAAGAGATTCAGCTCTTGCTTCTGGAGAATTCACGAACATTGCCTGTTGATTTATGTTTTCCCAGGGATTAGATGTTTGCCTGCCTACCCTTGAAAAATCAACTCTCTCTGTTGTTGCTGTAATGTGTTGTGATTCAATATATTTTGCCTCTCCCGCAGCATTGTCTCCCGCCATATATTTGAAATTATCTTTCCCATTGTTTTCATTTC
>JBBDYV010000067.1:0-3750 GCA_040900515.1 Candidatus Pacearchaeota archaeon
GTTTATTTTTCAGTGTTATCTACAAAGCGAGCGTTAGTGAGTCAGTAATATTCTTCTAAAGATTTATTAATTGTTTTTTATTATTACTCTCATATACAAAAGAGCAAGAATTTATTCTTGCTACACTTTCCAATTTTGGAAAAATTGTAAAAAAGAGAGAAAATGGCAGTAATTCCTGGTCGAAGTGTTGATGATATTCTTAGAAAATATGGGAGCAAGATAGAAGGACAGATAAATACAGACGCTGCGATGAGAGTCGGAAAAAGTGCATATAGTCAGGAATATACAAGATTTAAGGCAGAGATGGCTCCTGAACTTTCGAAATATGAAAAATGGTGTAAGAGTCTCGGCAATGTGATAAAACTGAAAGTTGCGGAAAAAGACAAAATAAAGGTCAAGAGACAGCTTGACATTGCTCATGTTGATGTTGCTCCTGAGCAGGCTTTGACACTCAGCGTTATGAGTTTTGTTTTTGTGTTTCTTGCAGGGCTGCTGATTTCGGTTGCTGTTATTTTAATAAAAGCAGATGTTGCAGCTTTCCCATTTTTGTTTTTCGTTCTGATGATAGTGTTTTCCCTGTTCTTGTTTTATTTTGTTAATGGTTATCCAACAAGACTTGCAAATAAATGGAGACTGAAAGCTTCATCGCAAATGGTTCCTGCAATACTTTATGTTGTAGTTTACATGAGGCATACTTCAAACTTTGAGAGAGCAATTGGCTTCGCATCAGAACATTTGCAGTATCCTCTCGCATTGGATTTCAAAAAAGTCTTTTACGATGTTGAGGTTGGAAAATTTTCAACTTTGAAAGATAGCCTTGATAGTTATCTTGAAACATGGAGAGATTATTCTATTGAATTCATTGAGTCATTTCATCTTATTGAAAGCAGTTTGTTTGAGCCTGATGATGTAAGAAGGATTTCTATTTTGGAAAAAGCCTTACAGGTTGTTCTTGATGGGGTTTATGAAAAAATGCTCAAGTTCACCCATGAAGTTCGGGCTCCATTAAACACAGTTTACATGCTTGGAGTTGTTCTTCCAACACTTGGAGTTGTTCTTATTCCACTTGCTTCAGCAATGATTGGAGGGCTGATAAAAACAATACATCTGTTTATTCTTTTTAATTTGATAATCCCTTTCCTCGTGTTTTATATGACTGACAAAATACTTTTGCTGAGACCTGGTGGACACGGGGAATCGGAACTGCTTGAAAGGAACCCCCTTTATTACAAATATAATACAAATAAGCCTTATGCAAAAGCATTTCTACTGACATTCCCTCTTCTTTTAATCGGATTTTTGCCTTTGCTGTTTGGGTATACTCCTTTTCCTGAAATGCTTGGGTTACAGAATGATTATACTTTCGCAGAACTTGGAATTTCTTTCCTTGGTGCAGAGCCTCTTTTTGGTTTTATAACGGAAAGCAGTGGGACATCAGGGCCATTTGGGATAGGGGCGTTGCTTTTCAGCATGCTTATCCCAATTTCAATTGCTCTATTTTTTTCAATGTCATTTAAGGAAAGAACGGAGGAACTGATGGTTGAAAGAGAAAAGACAAAGCAGCTTGAGCTTGAGTTTAACAACTCCCTGTTCCAGCTTGGAAACAGGATTGGGAATGGCATACCTCCTGAAATTGCATTTGGGAAAATTGCTGAATCTTCAAAAGGATTGAAAACAGAAGATTTCTTCAGGAGAGTTAATTATAATATAAGACAGGGAGGAATGAGTGTTGAGGCTGCAATATTTGACAAGAGCAGAGGAGCATTGAGATATTATCCCTCTGATTTGATTTCAACAAGCATGAAGATTTTGGTTGAAGCCGCAAAGAAAGGACTGAAGATTGCAGCATTGAGTTTGATGAGCATTTCAGAGTATGTAAAAAACATTCAGAAGATAAACCAAAGACTGAAGGACATGCTTGCAGAAATAGTTTCAGACATGAAAAGCAACATGACTTTCCTTGCCCCTTTGCTTCTTGGCGTTGTTGTCGGGTTGTCCGCGATGATAACTGCAATCATAGGGAAACTTGATATTTCTGCGTTATCTGGAGCAGAGGTTCCGGGTGGATTGGCCAATATCGTCGGTGCTAATGGGCTTTTCCAATTGGCTGATATGATTCCTCCATATTATCTTCAGATTATAATTGGGATTTACATAATTCAGATAATTTACATACTTACAAGCACACTTGTGACTGTTGATTCTGGGGAGAACAAACTGGAAAAAACATATCATGCAGGGAAAAATTTCACAAAAGGAATATTCCTGTATTTTGCAATTGCCCTAGGCTCAGTTCTTGCGCTGTTCCTCCTTGCATCCCTTGTGCTGGGGAATATACTTTGATGAAAAAAGTGGTAAATAGATTAAAGATACATTGATAATCTAAAAATTTTTAGGATGTTTTTATAAAGATGTTGGTTGGTCAAACTATCTTAATTTAGTTAAATTTATTAATTCCAACTATTTTTAACAATTATGGAATTAAAAAAGAGCAAAAATGGGATTGTAGCGGAATATCTACCATGGTTGTTGATAGCCCTTGCTGTTCTTGCGATTATTTTCATTGCACTGTTTGTTTTGAGGGGACAGGGAGAGGGCTTCATAGACAAAATTAAAGATATTTTCAGCGGAATTTAAAATAATAAAATGGCCGAACTCACAATAGGATACACAATCAAAATTATTCTTGGACTGCTTGTTATTGTTGTGGTTATTTGGGGAATTTACATGATATTCAAAAATAATGTCATTGATTTTTTTAAAGGTCTTTCTGGAACAACAAAGATTTTACTGAGTTTGCTAAATTAATTTAAAATGAAAAACAAAGAAAAAAATAAAAGGCTTTTTAACTCTAACCGTTCGATTTTTCCAAAATCGAGACAGGGTATTTTTCTTGCTGAGGAAACGTTAAAGATAGTGATAGCGGTTATTGTGATTGGATTTCTTGTCTTCTTTATTGTTTCGCTTTATTTATCAACAGGGGGAGATGAAGAAATGAAGTTTGCTGAATCTTCTGTAAATTATATAATGGAACAGATGAACCTACAATCAAGAGAAATTCTGATTTTCAATCCAGAAGGATGGTTTGTAAGTGCATGGACAAAAAATACTGGGCTGCCTTTGACATGTTCAAATCTTAACTGGGACAATTGCATTTGCATATGTGAAGAAAGCACAAGCAAATCGTGCGATGAAGACGGATACTGCAAGAACTACAACAAAGAAATCTTTATTAAAGAAGGAAGTGTTGAGATAAATAACCCTCCGATCACACTTCAATTAAACTACGGAGAAAAAATAGAGGTAAATAAAAAATGACTGCTTGGGAATTTTTCAAATATTTACTAATAGCAGCTGGACTGTTTGTGGTCTTTATGATGCTGTCTGGTGCTGGAATATTTTAAAATAAGGAGACTAAATGAACCTTGAAGCTTTTATCAAATATATACTTTGGATTGTGCTTTTTGCTGTACTAGCGGGAGGGATATATTATGTTACAAACAGACTTCAGGTGTAAAATAAGCAAAGAAAAAAATCAAGGGTTTTTTAGCTCTTACCGTTCGCTTTTTTCAAAATCGAAAAAGGGAGAATTAACGACACAGCAGATAGTTACGATATTAATTGTTATTGCAAGTTTTATCATACTTCTTTACTTTCTTTTCAGGATAAATCCTGCAGAAACAAATCAAAAACAGATTTGTTACAATTCGGTTCTTCTTTCAAGTAAAGGAGAAGGACTGGTTGGAAGTC
>JBBDYV010000068.1:0-3714 GCA_040900515.1 Candidatus Pacearchaeota archaeon
GTCTTAACAGCAAATCCAACTGAGACAGAACAAATATCTACATCGTCTGTGAGTATTAGTGCTTCTTCAGGGCAGACTATTTATCTAAGATGGTTCGCTTATAATGCTGGTGGTTCTGCTGGGACTTTTAGAGTCAAGAATTTAGTTATTGATGGTACAATAACCACTGTTTCAGCTCTCACAGAATCAGCACTTTGCGCTTTTGACAGCGGTGTTACAACAAACCCTGGCTACTTGTCAGTTGAAGTAAGAGATGTGGCTGTTGTTAATGGACTTGGAGAAGATGAAAATTGGTTACCCTTCGATGAAATTGAGGTTGAAGTAAGGGTTGAAAACAAAGGATTGAACAATTATGATATAGATGATATTTCTTTGGAATGGGGAATAGTTTCTGATGATCTTAATTCAGATTGGCTTGTTGAATTTGATGAAGTTGATGAAATAAATCTTAAGGATGATGACAAAAGCACATTAACATTTACATTCAGAATTGATGAGGATGATCTTGATATGGATATTGATGAATTTGTCGGCAGTGATTGGAATCTTGTTGTAAGAGCAACAGGAGAAATAGATGATGAAGATAATTTGCTTTCAACAGACGAAACTTGTGCAGCTGACTTCCAGGAAGTTTCAATTGATGAAGACAACGCAGTTCTTTTGGATAATATTCAGGTTCCAGAAACACTTCAGTGCGGACAGACTTACACAATAACTGCTGACGCATGGAACATTGGAGACGATGAAGAAGAATTTGTAAGAATTGATGTTTATGATAGAAATAAGAAATTCATAAACACCTTGGTTGAACTTGGAGATATTGATGATTTTGACAATGTAGATGTTTCATTCAACTTGAACATTCCACAGGATACAGAAGAAGGAACATACATATTGATAATGAGCGTAATCGATGAAGACAGTGATGTTTATGAAGTTGGTTCAGACGATGCAGAGACAACATACACTATGCCTCTTAATGTTGTATGTGGTAGCGCATCAGCATCAGCAACAGTAACTGCAGCATTGGTTTCAGAAGCAAAGGCAGGACAGGATCTTGTTGTAAGGGCAACTGTTACAAACACAGGAACAACAAGTGCTACGTACAATCTTTCAGCAGGCGGATATTCTTCATGGGCATCTGCTTACACTGTCAATCCTACAACTTTGACACTTGCAGCAGGCCAGACAGGAGAGGCAACATACACACTCAAAGTTAACAGTGGTGTTTCAGGAGAACAGGCATTCAACATAGATCTTGTATCCGGAAACCAGGTTACAACTCAGCCAGTTTCAGTTATAATTGCGGCAGGTGGTTTCCTTTCGGGCCTTTCGGGAATAACCGGATCAGCAATAGGAAGCAATGGATGGGTATGGGGACTTGGAGCATTGAACCTTATCCTGATAATTGTGATAATTCTTGTGGCTATGAGAGTCATGAGGAAATAATTTCTTTTTGTTTACCTCTTGATTAATATTATTTCATTTACGTTCGCTAACACTCACTTATTTTTTAATGATAAGGCACAATTTCGCGAAAGTAATTATTAATTTTCATTTATCAACAAATTTAGATATTCATTTCACAATCTTATCATATACTTTGTTGTGTATTCTCCAGTAAACTTTCTCCCAGAACCTGCTTTCCCTTTCGTTCTTTATAATCAAAGCTCCGAGCATCCAACCAATGGCAGCTCCTGCAATTACATCACTGAGAAAGTGAAATCCAAAATAGATTCTTGAAAAACCCACGATTGCGGCAAGGGTAACCCACATATATTTCAATCTTGGAAATTCTTTTATCAAGAAAGGAACCGCACAGAATACAGCCATTGTTTGAGCGGATGGGAATGAAAAATCCCATGCATAATAACTGTCTTTTACTAGGAAAGATGAAATTTCCATAAGTCCCTGTTGGAATGGCCTTGGTCTTTGTATTGAAAGTTTAAGTATGAAACTGGCAATGCTTGAAAGCAGCAGGGTAAACCAAAGAGGGAGAATCCACTTTCTCTTGTTGCTGTTCCAAAGGAAAAAGCTTGTGATAACAAAAAATATGATAATCTCTGTGCTTGTGTATGTCAATCCAATAAGAAATTCATCAAGAATGGCATTTTTCAGATAAGTAACCCCCTGAATTATATAAGAATCAAAATATAAAGCTAAAATAAAAGCAATGACAATCAAACTTACTACCCAAATATGTTTTTTATCTTTCATCTCTTTTGTTCAACCTCTCTTTCTACTGATACTGGCTTATAATAATAAATGAGTTTATTAACTTTAATATTTTTACAGTGTCTTCAGTTTTAATTAAATAATTTCAATATTGACACATCAAGAAATTATTTAAATACATTTTCACTGCTGTCTTAATGAACAAAAAAGTGGGAGAATTGAAAAATATCATTGTAAGATACTTTTCTCTTATCGCCTTGTCTTTCAATAGTCTCTTTGTTTTTTATCTTATTTTCACACCTTTAACAATATATTTTTCATATTTTCTTCTTGATTATATTTTTGGAGCAACTCTTGATTACCAAAATGCAGTAATTTTTACAGGCATTGACTCTGTACCAGTAGAAATAATAAAGGCATGCATTGCAGGCTCTGCATATTATCTTCTTTTGATATTTAATCTTACAACACCAAATATAGTTCTTCGGAAAAGGCTTAAGATGATATCTTTTGCTTTCCTCGCCTTTTTCCTAGCCAATGTCATAAGAATCGTTGTTCTTACAGCAATGTACATTTCTGGTTCTGCTTTCTTTGATGTTACCCACCAGGCAACATGGTACTTTGGAAGCGTTGTTCTTGTGATAGCAATATGGTTTTATCAGGTTAAGAGATATAATATAAAATCGATTCCATTTTACTCAGACATAAAATTTTTATATGAACATTCTCTTCTTAAAAAGAGAAAGTAAAAAATGCTTGAAAATATTTTTGTTGATATATTTAATGCCCTTATTAAGATAATAGGGGATTTGGGATATGCAGGCATATTTCTTGGAATGATGATAGAAAGCACTATATTCCCTCTTCCAAGCGAACTCATCCTCATTCCTGCAGGAGCTCTTGTTGCAACAGGAAAAATGTCTTTCTCAGGAGTGCTTCTTGCAGCAGTTGCCGGCACGATTTTCGGTGCAATGATTAATTTTCTTTTTGCAATGTTTTTAGGAAGAAATTTAGTTAACATGCTTGTCAAAAAATATGGAAGATTTTTGTTCATAACAGAGGCCAAGTTAAGACAAACCGATGAGTATTTCCAAAAACATGGGGAAATAACAACTTTCATAGGCAGATTGATTCCTGTTGCAAGGCACATAATCTCTCTTCCCGCAGGCTTTTCGCAAATGAATGTTCTAAAATTCATTATCTACACTGCGTTAGGAGCTGCAGTATGGTCTTCATTCCTTGTTTATCTCGGTTACCTTTTCTGGGACAGGATTGAATGGATAAATGGGCAGCTGAATTTCTTTTTTATACCTCTTTTGGTTCTTGCCTTAATTATTGTGATAATCTACCTTCTTCTTCACAAAAATTACAATCATAAACACAAGAGAAAAAAGAAATAAGTTATTAAAAAAATCGCGAAAGATAATCTAAAAATAAAAAGAATAAATAATAATATAAAATGATAAGTGATGATAAAACCCACTAATAATATAACCTTATCAATCCATTTTTAATATAATATTTGTAATTTATTATTAA
>JBBDYV010000069.1:0-3617 GCA_040900515.1 Candidatus Pacearchaeota archaeon
AATATTTGTGCAACTTCTACATTCGCTGCTGCTTCTTCGTTATCCATTTTTTATTATACTCCTGGTAATCTTGAAAACAAACTTGCTGCTTTATATCCTATTTTTGTTCCAAAACCTTTCCCTTGTGTTCTCTTTCTATACTCCATATTAGATTTACTTTTTATCCATTTCTTTGCAGCGGTTTTTGTTTTAAAATACCTTACTGTTTTCCCATGTGTTGCTTGAAAGATCATTTTTTCTTACCTCCTTTCAATTGTTTAAACATTTTAATTTCCTTCTTTTCTGTTGCTGTTGAAAGTCTGTATTTAGGTAATTCAATAAAGACTTTACCTTCTTTCTTTGAGAACTTTGTCTTAAATCCTGCAACCTTTTGCGTTTTAATTCCCGGGATTTTGAATGTTGCTCCAAGTGTAGTTCCTGCAGCTTTCTTCCCTATTTCAAGTGCTTCAAATTCAGTCTTTCCATATCCCACAAACCTAAACTTCTTGAACCTTCTAAGGAAGACTGGGAGTAAATTACTTTGTATTGTTTGTTTTGTTAATGGGTAAAACTTCTTTAGAGATAATCCAACACCCTTTGTAAATGAAATTCTTGTTGGTGTTCTAACTCCTCGCTGAACCTGGAACAATTTTAATTGTTGTCTGGTTTGCTGTCTTTGAACTTGTCTGTAAAGCAAAGCTTGTAATGGTTTCTGGGCTTGTCTGCTTACTTGTTTTGTTGCTTCGCTTTGCAAAGTTCTTTGTAAAGAAGCAAGAGAAACAACTTGTCCACTTCTTTGTCTTGTTCTTTGTGCCGGAGCAAAACTTAGAGTTTGGGTTTGTGGAGTGAATTGAATAGAAGATTGTGGAGAATAAACTCTATTAATTTGTGTAGTTATCTTTAATGGTTGAGTTATTTTTGTTTGGGTTTGTGTAAATTGTTTTGCTGAAACAAGAGAAGAAATGCCTGGAACTTTTGATACTGATGCTGCTGATTGAACTGATGTTTGAACTGATGTTTGAACCTGACTTAAAGCAATAGATTTAACCATGTCTAACTTTGAACTTCCTCCAATTATTTGATAATAATTTCTTGGTTGAGTTGTTTCTTTTAACAATCCAGCAGAATAAACTTTACCTGCTCTTGATTGGGATACTCCAATACTTGCCGTTAAATCTCCTTCAGCTTTTCCATAAGTTAAAGAAGAGTAAAGAGCCTTAGAATCCTTTGCGATGTTAGAAACATACTTACCTGAACCAACAGAAATAAATTCACTTCCTCTCTGTTTTACTGCAGAAACTTCCAGAGAAGCAAATGGTTTATTTGAACCAACCCTTTGTCCTTTTGCTACTGTTGTAATTATATCAAAATCATCTGCTTTTGTTATTTGGGATACAGCTTTTACTCCTCCTATTTCGGCTGTTGAAAAAGGCCCTCTATTTTTTACAAGTTTATAGCCTGCCTGTGTTATAATAATATTTTGGTCTACTCTTTGTGTAACCCCAACAAATCCAACACGACTTACCGATGCAAAGTTACTTGCTGGAAAGATTGGTAAAGGATAGCCTTCTTGGACTTGTCCTGCTGGAATAACTCTTGTTGCAGTATCAAATCTTTTTATATCTGTCTTTAAACTTGCATACGCTGTTGGAAGAGTTGTTTTTGTTTGAATATAATTAGCAATATCTTTAATAATTGGTGTTGTAGTTATAAAACTCATTACAGAACTTCCCCCCCCCTTAAATTTTGATTTAACATTCTCTTTAAGAGGAACAAAAATTTCTTGGATGGGACCAATAGCTTGATTAACTGTCTTCGCTACTTTTAATCTTCCGGGAGTTGAATAAGGTGTTGAGCCTGTTGATGCTTGATAAACTCCTGTTTGACTTCTAAACTCTTGGGATTCTGCTGGTGTTGCATCTCTTATAATATTTCCTAAATTATCAACTACTTTAACTCCTGTTTGATTTACTTGCCCACCAAACCATCTTGGAGCAGTTCTTGTTCCTTGCAGAGTTATTGTTTCATTTGCAGGCGTATCTGCCGGAAACAATGTTGGAAACTGAACTCCCATATTGCCTACAATGTCTTCTCCTTCTTGTCCTATAATTGCAGAAGCGACTGAACGTTCTTCTCCTCTTCCTATTCTTGCAAGTCTAATGTTTCTTAATCTTTCAGTAGTTCTTTCAAGTGTTGGTGTTTCAGAAATTATTTCAACCCTTTCCCTTTCTACATCACTTAACCTTTGTGCTTCATCAGGAGTAACGAAAGGTTTACCAATCTCTCTTGCTCTTCCGGTTCTTTCAATTTGTTCTTCTCTTGTTATTCCTTGCTGTTGAACTCTTTGTCTTTGTTGAACCGCTTGACGCTGTGCAATAGTTGGAGCATTTATTGAAACACTTGAAACAACCTGAGCTTGAGCTTGTTCTCTTGGAGACAACCTTTGAAATTCTTGGGGAGTAACTAAAACTTGCCCGAGTTGTTGAGGGGAGGATCCGCCACCCCCTGATCTACGATTCGGAACGGGAGTAGGAGCAGGTTTTGGTGCAGGAGATGATGTTGGTGGTGTGCTTGTTATTGTCCCAGGACTTCCTGGACTTGATGTTCTAATTGTTGCGTCAGGTGTTGATGTTTTTGCTCTTAGGTTTGTAAAAAACTGTTTAATATTTCTTATAACTAATCTTCCACCTGTTTCTGATGTAGCCATCTTATTCTAATCCCTTTCCTCCTAAAGTATATTCAGCAATAAATAGAATAAAAGAATATGCCACACTCATTTGTGGGGCTTTTGATAATGTCCCTGTTAAAGAAAGACTATAAACAACCCCAAGAGAAATCCCTACAATAGCAAGAATAGAATACCACTTAAATCTATTTTTTTCTATCCAATTTTTTATTCTTTCTTCAAATTCAAGAAATTCTTTTATCATTAAATGTAACTTTGTAACATATACTTATAAACTTTCGGTAAATTTTATTACCTGAAAAATTATGTTACTAATTTAAAGTAGTTATGAATATATAAAAAGGGTTGAGTTTTTTAGAGGAGATGATAAATGATACGATAAAAGAAAAAATAGATTTCTATTTTAAAAATAAGACATTAGTTCATATTGAAAAAGATAATGGACAATGGTTTAATGGTATAATTCTTGAATGTTCTGATAAACATTTAATTCTTTTTGACAAAATTGTAAGAAATGTTTTCATATACTTTTCTGAAATAACTAAACTTGAACCATTCAAAGAGAGAAGGGAATGATTTGTCAAAAAGGAAATCATGAAATTGAATCTGATTGGAAGAGCAGAGAAACTTATAGGGGTATAGATAGACACCACAACCCTCCAGAATTCATGTTTAAAGATACTAAAAAAGAAAAATGGACTGGAGAAATGTTAGATATATGTAGAAAACATCATATAGAATTACATAAAGAAATTAAAAAAATAATGTATAGAAATTCTAATTCATTGAAATTTATTAATAGTGAGGATTGGTTGATGAAAAAAATGAGTAGTGAACAAATCGTTAGAGCAAGAAAAGAAGTCTATATTTTTACTAAAGAGTGGTTAAAACAAAAAGATGATACCAATACAACTTAAACAAGAAGGAATTAAATTTGTCTTACTTGAAAAGG
>JBBDYV010000070.1:0-3583 GCA_040900515.1 Candidatus Pacearchaeota archaeon
AATTCTTGAATTTAATTATATAAAAACTTAAAAATAAGTGTAGGGAATTATTTGAAAATTTAAAGAAACATTTTTCTTCATAAAAATTTATAAAGAAGGTTTTGGGTTAGGAAATTTATGATAAGTCTTGAAACAGATGTAAAAAAGTTAACATATTTTTTGTCAAACATAAGTGGTGAATCTGACGTGTTTCCCCCTATAATTGTAAAAAATCCGGCAAGATTCGCTGAAATGTTAATTCTTTATGGAAAAGCAATTACTTCCGTAAAGCAGGGGGAATTGGATGGAATAATAGGATATTTTCCAAGTAGAAATATATTAAGAGTTGATTTATTATGGACTGCTCCCCAGAGAATATATTCTTCGCCGTTATACCCTCTACTTAATCACACTGTCAGATCTGAATGGAATTTCCACGGGAAGATTGAAATAACTGTTGAAAAAGTCAAAAAAGGTGTGATTGAAATGTTGACGGGAATTGGATTTGAATTAAAAAAAGAAGACAAATTCCAAAATGATATCGGGAAAAATTATCTTATCTTGGAAAACAATTTTGGAAGTCTGAAAAAATATTTCCCCCAATAATTTTATAAACAATCTTGTATTTTTTCCTTTATGGTTGTGATAAAGAGTGTTGATGCTAAATCTATTTTTGATTCAAGAAAAGAAAAAACTGTTTTTGTTTCCGTGAAAACAGATGTTGGTGTTTTTTCTGCCTCAGCACCCAACGGAAAATCAAAAGGAAAAAATGAGGCAAAAAGTTATGCAAAGAGCCTTGATGAAGACATAAGGATGCTCAAAAAATTCTCAGATTATTTTTCAAAAGACAATATAAATAATTTTGATGATTTAAGAAGAATTGAGGATGTTGTTGATAGGCAGATAGGAGCAAACACAATCTATGCACTGGAAGCAGCGATACTGAAGGCAGTAGCAAAGGAACAAAAAAAAGAAGTCTGGCAACTCATAAATCCAAAGGCAAATCCGAAAATAAGACTTGTTGGAAATTGTATCGGCGGGGGAAAGCATTCAAAGATTGGCAGAAAACCTGACTTCCAGGAATTTTTGATAATCCCAAATATGAAAAGTGTGAAGGAAAACTGGGAAAAGAGCAAAAAGCTGAAAGAAGAGGCAAAATATTTGATAAAAGAGAGAGATAATAAATTTGACGGAAAGAAAAACGATGAGGATGCATGGAACACAAATCTGGGAGAGAAGGAAGTTTTTGACATCCTCAAAAAAATGAGTATTCCTTTTGGAACTGATGTGGCTGCGTCCGGTTTTTTCAAGAGAAAATCATATCATTACGAGAATCCAATGCTGAAAAGAAATAAGGATGAACAGTTTGATTACATTTCAAATCTTATAAGAAACTTTTCACTGTTTTATATTGAAGATCCTTTTGATGAGGAAGATTTTGAATCCTTTTCCAAGTTATTGAAAAAGTATCCAGATAGCTTGATAGTTGGAGATGATTTAACAACAACCAATTATAAAAGACTGGAAAAAGCGATAAAAATGAGGAGCATAAATGCAATAATAGTCAAGCCAAACCAGTGCGGGAGCCTTCTTGAAATGAAGAGAGTATGTGGGCTTGCAAAAAAACATGACATAAAGATTGTTTTCAGCCATAGAAGTGGAGAAACAAAAGAAACAATCCTTGCAGACCTCGCCTTCGGCTTCGGTGCTGACTTCTTCAAATGCGGGATAACAGGAAAAGAAAGGGAAGTGAAGATAAAGAGGCTTATCGCAATAGAAAGAAAGCTTCGATAAGTCACTAATTCGTCCAAGCGTGGCCAAATTAAAGGCTTATACAGATTGAGAAAAGTGTTAAATAACTGTAATTTCAGTGTTGTGATTATAGTTATTATAAATTAGTTTTTTACATTAAAAACCTTTAAAAACTAATTTTACCGTGAATTCTTATCATGGATGTAATTAAAGAAATCGAAGAAAAAGTTGAAGAGGGAGAGGAAGCAATAAAAGAAGTTGTTGAAAAAGTTGAAGAAAAATTAGGAATAAAAGAAAAGAAACCGAAAAAATCCTCAAAAATTAATGAAAAAGAAACTTCGTCCGGGCTTGGCCAAAATGAAGAGAAAGAGCTTTCTGGAAAAGAACTTGAAAAGGAAGCTGAAAAGGAATCATTGGGAGATGAAATTGAAAGGAAAAAGAAGATATTGCTTGAAAAAGCCGCAAAACTTAAGCAGAAAATTGAAGTTGTCAGTGCAGAGGAACTTAAGGAAAAAGTCAAGGGAAAGAAGAAGGGAGATATGCTTGTTCCTTTGGAAGAATATGTCAAATCAGGAATTTACCTGGGTACCAAGGTTGTAACACCAAAGATGAAGCAATATGTTTACAGAAGGAGAGCTGATGGATTAGCTATTTTCAACACAGATATAATTGATGAGAAGCTTAAGGAAGGAATTGAATACATGTCAAAGTTTGATGCAAAAGACATAGTTCTTGTATGCAAGAGACAGGCAGGATGGAAAACTGCAGAAATGCTTGGAAAACTAACAGGGATAAGGGTTTTCACAAAAAAATATCCTGCAGGAGTTCTTACAAACACAAAGCTTGCTGACTTTTTTGAGAACGAGCTTACAATTGCATGCGATTCATGGCTTGACAAAAATGCAATCAATGATACCTTGAACGTTAAGAAGAATATTTTGATGGTATGCGACACAAACAACTTTCCAAAGGACGCTAACCAGATAATGATTGGAAACAACAAGAGTGCGAGAAGCCTTGGCCTGATATTTTATCTGCTTACCAGAGAATTCTGCAAGGCAAAAGGTATAAGCACAGACAACATCCCAGACATGGACTGGTGGACAAGCGAAGAAGAAAAGGGCGCTGAGATGGGAGTTTGATTTTAAAATCAGAAAACAAAATGAACACACAATATAATCTTGATGAAGATATAGGGGGAGGAATTTACGGCATGGGAAAATATCATGAAAAAGCCTCTTCAGGTCATTATAAAAGTGAAAATCCCAGAGAGAACAATCCAAAAAGCAATCTAGATAACCCTTCGACAAGATGCAAATTCTTTCAGAGAGTTGCGAGAAAATTCAAGGAAAAAATTAAAAGCGGTATTGAGAAATTATCAACAAATGAGGATATAACTTTGGGAGATTAATTCTTAAAATGAAATTTTACAAGTCATCCTTCGATAAGATTATAAAAAAAACAAATCAGCAAATAAGGATTGAATATCTAGTTACAGACGGAAGAGGGTATGAGATTCTTCCTTCTGAAAGCCAGCTTTTCAGTGTAGGCGATCCGGTAAGGGTTTGGCTATCTCTTGCAGAAAGAAGAAAGATATTCAATTCCTCCTTCATGAGATTTTATCATTTTGAAAAAGACCTTGTTCCTTTAATTGATTTCGTTGATGGAACCAAGGTTGGATCCCATGCAATATTATGGACTGGAAAATGTTTTGATAAGAGGGTTGGAATACAAGTAACAACACATAATCTGGAATTTTCAACATTAAGAATCCCCAGACTATGGAAAAAAACTTAAAATGAAAAAGAAAAGCAAAGTTAAAGATTACATAAAGAAAACAAAGCCCAAAGCA
>JBBDYV010000071.1:0-3497 GCA_040900515.1 Candidatus Pacearchaeota archaeon
GGCTTTGCTTGGAAAAGGAATAGCATCTGCAGGAGAAGTTGCTGTTATATCCCGTGTTCCAAGAAGCAGAACCTATGATGTTCTTGAAAGCCTTGAAAAGAAAGGTTTTGCAATAGTTAAACTTGGAAAACCGGTAAAGTACATTGGTGTAAAGCCAAAACTGATTCTTGAAAAACTAAAGAATAATGTAAGAAGTGATGCGGATGAAAGAATTGTTACATTGTCAAATGTTATGAGCACTAATGAATATGAACAGCTTGAGCAGCTTTACAAAGGTGGAGTTGAACCAATAAAAAGAGAAGACTTGTCTCTTGCTTTGAATGGAAAGGGCCATATTACAAATCATCTTAGAGAAATACTTGAAAACGCAGAAAAGGAAGTAATTGTTTGCCTTAACGCAGAAGAAATGAGATCAAAGATGAAGCTTTTCAGCGACACTTTTGGCAGATTAAAGAAAGCAGGAATAAAGATAAAAGTTGCATTGTCTGGTGATGAAATTCTTATAAAAAAAATATCTGAGGTTCTCAATATTAAAGTGAATAAGATAGACATTGATGCAAAATTCTTCATAGTTGACAGGAAGGAAATACTTTTCTATCTTTTGAAGGAAAACAAGGAAAAAAATGATGAAGACATGGCAATATGGCTTAACTCAGAGTTCTTCGCAAGTGCATTCACATCTTTGTTTGACAAGGCAATGAAAGGAGGCAGTGAGTAAAATGGAACACAAAAAAATACAAACACAACCAGAAAATCCAAGAGAAAGAGAAATATCTAACAGATATTTTTACAATGGGGTATTTATTCCTACCATAATTGGTTTTGCAGGTGTTATGGGAGCGTTTTTTTTATCAATAAATAATCAAGAAAGTAATAAGAGATATAAAAATGACCCCTCCCATTATTTTAACAGTCAAGAATATAAAGGAATTGTAAGAAGTCTTGATTCTTTGGATACTCTGGTAAGCAGAAGATGGAGAGTCATTAACGAGATAAATGAACTAGAAAGTTTTTATAAAAACCCTATTTTCAATAAAAGTGTAGGAGAATTTTATAATCATGAATCCGCTCTTGAAGTTAAGGCAAGATTGGAACAAGAAAAAAATAGTGCGGAAGAAAAAATGGCAGAATTAAAAAACAATAAAAATTTTATTAAAGGACAAGAAGAGATATCCGATTTTTACTGGGAATCTATTGTAAAATCGATGAAAGAACCGTTAGCCTCATTTCTTGTCGGCATGGGACTAATGTATGGTCTTTCAGAAAGAGCAAAAAGAAAAAGGGATGAAGCTGTAAAAGAAGCACAGGGAGGCAGTGAGTAAGATGAAACGTAGAATAGTAAAAAAACTACAGAAACAGGGAAAATGGAATTATGAATATGATTGTCCAGCCAAGGATATTTCAAGAAAGACTTTTATTTCTGGTTTTTTAGGAGAATTGACTCTTTTAACGAGATACATGAGCTTACAGGAAACACACCCTTCTCATTCTCTCTTGACACATGGGTATATTGAAAGAGGACATTTTGAATTTAATGATAGTTTTTATAAGTTAATGGGAATCCAATCTAGAAAAGATTTAACCTCCACACATATTATAAGATATAGCATTTCTCTTAGCGAAGCGACAGATGAAGGGAGGCAGTGAGTAAGATGAAAATCATAGAAGGCAGATGCGATTATGAAAGAAGAGGAAGTGAAGAAAGAACTGCTTTGAGCCTTGATGACATGGGCGAAGAAGATGTCGGACTATTAAAAAATGCAATAAAGTCGGAAGTTTACCTTTTTGGAAAGTTTGGGTTTCCAGATGTCCACCCGTCTGTTTCAAAGCACGGTTCTGAAGGAAAAGAATATTTGTTTTCAAGCCCATTCGGCAATAATTACGCGAGCTTAAGTTATTTTGAAAGAACTAAAAAAGCCACGATTTTTATTCATGGCCCAAAGGCAGGAGACATTGAGATTAGGTTAAGGAAGTTGGTTGCTCAAAGAGGAGTAGAAAATAGTGTTAAAGGGGAATAAAATAGAAAATACATTAAAAATTTATTATGGGTAAATCTCAGCTCTTTTATTTAACAACCAGATTTTTGGCAAGTCTTTCTTCTTCCAATCTTCTTAAAATTTCCCTGCCTTTTTCTGTTTCTTCCAGTTTTTTATAGAATTCATCTGCTTTTTCATATGTAGCATTTATAAGAATATTAATTGCTTTTTTCCATTCTTCCCTAGGATTGTTTTTGACAAATTCAGCCCATCTTTCAACCGCCTCCATGTGTGATTTATCTCTCATTTTCAACCTCTGCTTTTCTTAGCCTTAGCCTTCTTATTTTCTCTTTTATGTTTTCTATAAAATCATTATCAATTTCATCCTTATAAATTATTCTTAGGTGCTTGGCATCTTCAAGGTCTTTATTCCCTTTTAACAATTCCTCCTTAAAGGCAATGTTAAATTCAATGGAAGAGAACCAGATATTCAAGCCAGTAAAATCAAGTTTTTTCCTTGTTTTAATCTGAATCTCATCAATCTCATCCTTGACAAATTTGACCTCCATTTCGGGAGGCAAAAAAGTTCCTTTTCTTAAATACCTGATACTATCTCCATTTTTCAGATAGTCATAAACATTTTCTGCTTTTTCTGATTGCAGGCAATGGAACCCTGCTCTATCAAGCCCCTTATGTAATAATTTGAACTTTTCAAATGACATTTTCTCAATTATCATATCTATATCTTCTGTTGTTCTTCTCCTCCCGTGGGATATAGCAACAAAACCTGAAACAACAATGTATTTGACATGTTTTTCCGCTATTTTGCAAAAATCCAATGCAAAATTATCTAATATATTTCTGTCGTCTATTCCTCTTTCCATAGAAAAATCAATATCTGCTTGTATAAAATCTTTGCTATAGTTGGTTTTATCTTTACCCAATAACCCTCAACTCTTTTATTGACATGATAAACTAATGTTTATAGACATTCTTTCTATATCCAATTTTAACAACCAAAATTAACAAGTCATTTTTGTTTAAATCAATGAATAATCTATAATCTCCAACTCTAAACTTATATCCTTCTTCACCAACACGCTTCTCTAAAAAATGTTCCGGTCTTATTCTTATTCTTTCCAAAGCCCTTATTATTCTTTCGCGTTCAGAATTATTTAATTTGTCAAGAAATGTTTCTGCTTTCTTTGAAAATATTATATGATACATTTAGTCAATTTTGTACTTCTTTTTAACATCTTCAAGAGTTACAAATTTACCTTCCTTTATCTCTTTTCTAGCTTCATCGATATCTCTCTTTGTTTCTTTGGAAAGCTCCATCCTGTCTTCCAATAAATCCCAAATTATGCTCTCATAACTCTCTTTTGCATGCATTTTCATTTTTTGTAATTTTCCTAAGAGATCTTTGCTTATCTGTATTGTAGTATCCATATCAACTATATAACTTGCTATAGTATATAAAACTTTTCTTTCTAACTAGAATTCTCTAACCAATAACTCTCA
>JBBDYV010000072.1:0-3493 GCA_040900515.1 Candidatus Pacearchaeota archaeon
TGTTTACTTTGAAATTCATTTTTGAGTTTTACTGAAAACCTCTGTTTACTTTGAAATTCATTTTTGAGTTTTACTGAAAACCTCTGTTTACTTTGAATTGCATATTGGGAAAAAGGATATGCAGTTTAAAATGTTTTTGTAACTTTGCAACCCATTTTGTAGGATTGAAACACAACAATTTTAAACATACCTTCATATTATAATTTATGGACGGAGAGGGATATGGATCTGGGCAGGATTTTGGAAGTGTTTTCACAAAGCTTAAAGACATTGAGGAAAAATACCGTGTTTTAAAGGACAGGACAATTCTAATAGGCCAGAATCTCATAGAAATGAAGGAAAACTCTGACAAGAAATTTTTGGAAATAAAGAAAGACATAGAGATATTAAAAAACGGTATGCAAAGGCTTGTTTCTTTTATGGAAACAGCCTCAGAGGAATTTTCAAAGTTCGCAAGAAAAGAAGATTTAGATATTTTGTATAAACAGGTAAAAATGTTCCAGCCTCTTTTAAGCAAAAAGTCGGAAAAGAAGATTTAAAATAATGATAAATGTAATAATATAACAAAAGATGATAACCTCTATATTAATTTTAAAGGTTGATGTTAATATAAATAAAAATAGGATTACAATTAAATAAAATGGGTGCTTTAGAACAGGTTCTTCAGATGCGTGAACAGGGAATGTCCGATCAAGATATAGTTTCACAGCTTCAGGAACAGGGAATTCATCCAAGGGCAATAAATGATGCATTAAACCAGGCTAATGTAAAAAGTGCTGTTGGAGGCAATACAGGTATAGAAGACATGGAACAGATGCAGTATGCTGCGGAAGATATTCCAACTCCCGAAGGTTTCGCAAAAGTCCCCCAATCTTACAATCAGGAACAGGCAGAAGACATTTATGTTCCCCAGGTACAAACCCAGCCAAGGCAGTATTCGTATCCCAGCCAAGAAACCCAATCATACAATTATTCCCAATATCCAAACACAGAAGGAGCAGGGGAACAAGATTATGCAGGAGCAGGAATGGATGCAGACACGACTGTTGAAATAGCACAACAGGTTTTCATGGAAAAAATAAAAAAAGTCCAGCACCAGATTGATTCCTTGAATGAATTCAAGGCAATTTATCAGACAAGGGTTGACAGCATAAACGACAGGCTTAAAAAAATTGAAAATGTCATAGACCATCTTCAATCGGCAATACTTGAAAAAATCGGAGCCTATGGCTCTGGAATAGAATCTGTGAAAAAAGAATTGTCAATGATGCAAGACAGCTATTCAAAGATAGTCGATGCGGTCTCACATAAGCATCATTCTGCCAGTCAGGCAAAGGAACACCGGTCAAAGGCAACAACCCACCATATAGTTCATCACAAAGCCCCAGCATCAGCCTCTTCCAATCACACTTCATCTAAAACAAAATCAGGAAAGCATTCAAGAAAGAAGAAATAGTTTTTTATCCCTATTTAATCAACCCATAGGACCTTCTGGATGAGCGCGGGAACCAGAAGATTGTGGGAAATATAGCAAGGGATTTAATGGAGGTAAACTCGCTCTCTTCTTACTCATTCCAGCAATAATAATTCCCAATATCACTGCAAAGAATATCCATGAGAGATAAGTTGGATTAAGAATATCATAGAAATAATATCCAAATGTAAAGTTGCCCGTATCGTAAAGCACAAATCCCGCTATTAAAAGTCCAACCACAAACAATCCCCACATCATGAACTTCTGTCGAGGGTCAATAAACAAACCAAGAAGGATAAGAATTGCAAGTATTATAGAAAGCCCAACCCCAACTCTTGGAAACAATTCAGCAAAGAACATTGGAACAATATCAAACTGCATCGCAAGCAAACCAACAGAAAGGGCAATTACCGCATTAACTGTTGCATTATCCTCAAATATTTTTATCTTACTTATTATTACATAAACAATACAGAAAATCAGAAGGAAAGGAAGCACATAACTGAAAATCCCCGCCTGTTCCCAATAATTGAACAGTTCACCTATTCCACCTCCCCTGAAGAAACCATAAGATTGCAAAAACATCATCTGCATTAATTCCAGCATACTATTAATTGCCCGATATTATTTATAAAGATTTCCCTAAAAGTTAGAAATCATTAGATGGCTTTATTTTCCTTTTGTTGTCGACTTTAAAACAACTGCAATTGCTCCTGCAATTGCCAGAATGAATATTGCATTTGTCCAGAATCCTCTACTCCATGTCTGCTTGAAAAGGAATCCGTAAATGTCACCCCAAACTCCAAGTATTGAAAGAAGAGCAACTGCAACCACAACAAAAATCAATCCCCCTGCCCCATATTTTATCATGGAATTCTCTCCGAGTTTCAACTCTCCCCCTGAAACAAATCCCCATAAAAGCATGAATACAAATACAACTATAAGTGAAATTGTCAAAAACAATATCATTTCATTGAGAACAAGTTTTGGATAAACTGCAGCAACAAAAATCAAACCGATAACGAATGCAACCATCGCATGAAGCTGTTTGTTTTCTCCGCCAAGAATCTTTGTTTTTTCAAGAACCGCAAATACTATGAAAAACACAAGGAGAAATGGATAAACAAAGTTTGTAAGAATCCAATGTTGCAAAACTGTTTCAACTGTCATTTTTTGTATTAATATAAACAAGAAGTCGTATTTAAATATTTTTGTCCTATGGAATGAAAGTATTGAAAATGTTTACCTTATCTTTTTGATAGAATAAACTAAGAGTATTATTCCAGAAACAAGTGCTGGAACAGAAAGGTAAAGATTAAGTCCTCCTATTTCACTGATACCATAAGTTAATACTGTAATTATGGATGCTAATATTATCACAAGAGAGATTCCAATCGAGAAATACCAGAAAATTTTATTCTTAACAGACCCAAACCAGAAATCAAATAGAAAGATTATTGATAATAAAATAAGAAATACAACTCCCTTTATGAAAGAAGATATGTATAATACACTATCCTTCCAAGAGTAATAAAAATTATTTAAAAAAGAGTAAATAATTAAAATAAGCAGAACCAGTCTAATTGTGAAAAAGGGTTTCCTGATAAATTCTGAAAACTTATTCATAAAGAATTAAAATCAGCCGAGTTTATAATTATTGTTAGAAAATCAAACAAGATCTGCAGGAACTTCCTCAATGCCACTTTCTGCACCTGTTGGAAGAGCAGATTTGTTTATGATGAATATATCACTTATTGCCCTTACAAACTGGTGTGGAATTATGACTCCTCTTGCTCCTCCAATCATTGACATAACGCTTCCTCCAACCCTAATTCTCCATCCCTCTATCTTGTTTTCATGAAGGTTCGCTTCCTCAATTTCACCGAAATAATCTCCAGAATCGGTATAAACTTTTGTTCCCAAAACCTCTGATATTTTTCTTACTCTCATGGTAAAATCTATCCAGCGCCGTTTAAATAGTTTTCTCTTTATTTTTATATATATGTCAATATAAAAATT
>JBBDYV010000073.1:0-3473 GCA_040900515.1 Candidatus Pacearchaeota archaeon
TCAGTGTAATAATGATTATATTCATGATTATTGTTGCAACATATACTGGACTTGGGACATTAAATTCATTGAACATACCAACAAACTAAAATGGGCGGAACAGGAACCGGAAAAAAGACTATAAACAAAGAAAAAGATCACGGATTTTTTTATCCTTCGATTTTTCCAAGATCGAGAAAAGCAGCGATAGAGATGAGTATGACGACTTTTGTTACTATAGTTCTTGTTGTTATTGTGATGGTTCTTGCAATATTTTTCATACAAAGGATTTTTGATAGCGGAAAGACAGCAATAGACGGAATAGATGCAAAAATCCAAAGTGAAATTAACAAGCTATTTGCAGGTGGAGGAAAAAAGATAGTTGTTTATCCAACTGAGAGGGAAATAAAAATCCCTCAAGGAGATTCTGGAGGATTTGGATTTTCAATAGAGAACCAAGATCCTACTCGTGGGGTCTTTTCATATACAGTAAAGGCAAGCGAAATAAGTTCTGAATGCCGGAGCCAGATGACATTGATTCAGGCAGACAATTTAATTGAATTGGGAGCTTCAGAATCCGGAATAGACTTGGGTTCGGGACAGGAACTTGAGCAGGCAATATTCGTAAAATTTGCTGTTCCCGAGACAGCACCCCTTTGTCTCATAAGATACCGTGTTGATGTCGGGAAAAAAACTGAAGGGTACACAAGCACTGATGGATACACAAGCACTTCTGTCGATTTGAGAATTGTTTAAGTTTTTAAATTCCTTTTTCTTTGATAATTGATGGCTGAAGAGACAAAGATTAAAATTTATAATACATTAACGAGAAAAAAAGAAGTTTTCAAGCCGATGAAAAAAGGACAGGTTAACATGTTTGTGTGTGGCCCGACAGTTTATGATTATTCTCATTTGGGACATGCAAAGACATACATCCAATTTGATATGATTGCCAGAATACTGAAACTTTCTGGCTACAAGGTTTTCTATCTTCAAAACATAACTGATATTGATGACAAGATAATAGACCGGGCCCAAAAAGAAAACAAAGACTGGAAAGAGATGAAAAAAGAATATGAAAAGTCATACAAAGAAGATATGAAGGAACTGAACGTTGTCTCTGTTGACAAATATGCAAATGCAACAGATTATATCCCTCAGATAATATCACAAGTGAAAAGATTGATAAAAAAAGGCTATGCTTACAAAATATCGGATGGATGGTATTTTGATTTGAGCAAAGACAAAGATTACGGGAAACTTGCAAAAAGAACTGCAATGGAAGCAGAGGATTCTGTTTCCAGAATTGATGAAAACAAGGAAAAGAGAAATAAGGGAGATTTCTGCCTGTGGAAATTTTCAAAGCCAGGAGATCCTATTTGGAAAGCTGAAATAGGAGATGGGAGACCTGGATGGCATATCGAAGACACAGCGATAACTGAAACGGAATTTGGACAACAATATGACATTCATGGAGGGGGTATTGACTTGATTTTCCCTCATCACGAAGCAGAAATAGCCCAGATGGAATCAATATCGGGAAAAAAACCATTTGTAAAATACTGGCTGCACACGGGATTTTTAAAAGTTAATGACGAGAAAATGTCAAAGTCAAAAGAAAATTTCTACACTTTGGCGGATGTGATTGAGGAAGGATACGATCCAATGCATCTTAGATATTTCTTTCTGTCTGCACATTACAAAAAACCTTTGAATTTCACATGGGATAATCTTGATGCAGCAAAAAATGCATATCAAAGAATGAAAAACATAATTTCAAACCTGAAAAAAAGCCATGACAAAACAAATAAAAAGAATATGGAGCTTGCGAGAAAGCAATTTATTGAAATAATCAGCGATGATTTGAATGTTCCAAAGGCACTTGCATATTTCTGGGATATTCTTAGAGAGAATAGGCTGAACAACACAGAGAAATATCATCTTGCGATTGAGTTTGACAAATTCTTCGGGTTGGATCTTGAAAAAGAAGAAAAGGGAGATATTCCAAAAGAAGTCAAGAAACTTGTTAAGGATAGAGAAGAAATGAGAAAGAAGAAAAACTTTGAGGAAGCTGATAACATAAGAAACAAGATAAATAAACTGGGTTATTTGGTTGAAGACAGCGATGATGGGGCAAAAATTAGAAAGTTATAAAAAGAAAGTTAAATTATTATTATTATTAAAACTGAGGTGAAAAATGAGCAAAAAAATAGAGTGGTATCATGATTTCATAAATCTGAAATACAAGCCAAAGGCAAACGATTTGAAAGTTCTCTTTTATTTTGAACCAGACAAGGGAATAACAAAAGATGATGCAATAGGAAGAATCGCCTCTGAAAGTTCAACGGGAACCTGGACAACTTTATTCAAACTGCCTCCTCGAATGAAAAAACTGATGGCAACTGCATACAAATTAGAAGGAAATTATGTTCATGTCGCCTATCCCTTAGATTTATGGGAAAAGGGAAACATGCCACAGCTGTTGAGCGGAATTGCTGGAAATATTTTTGGAATGAAAGCTTTGAAAAATTTAAGGTTGATTGATGTAAACTTGCCTCAGGAATATTTGAAGGGTTTTCCAGGACCAAACCTCGGAATTGACGGATTGAGAAAATACTTCAAAGTTTACAATAGACCTTTGACAGGAGCTGTTCCAAAACCTAAAGTTGGATTTTCAGCAGAAGAACATGCTAAAATAGGCTTTGAAACATGGATGGGTGGTTTTGATGTTGTGAAGGATGATGAAAATCTAACATCTCAAAGTTTCAACAATTTCTACAAGCGTGTTTCCCTAATGTCAAAGATGAGAGACAAAGCAGAAAAAGAAACCGGGGAAATAAAAGATGCTTTCATAAATATAACTGCGGAAACAGAGGAAATGAAGAAGAGAGCGAAAGTTCTTCACAGTGCAGGATTTAAATATGCAATGATTGATGTTGTTGTTTCTGGGGCTGCAGCAGTTCAAACATTGAGGGAAGTTCTTGGAGATTATGGAATGGCGATTCATGCTCACAGGGCAATGCATGCTTCTTTTGACAGAAATGAAAAACATGGAATGACGATGCAATTTCTTGCAAAAACAATGAGGACAATAGGGGTTGATCAAATTCATACTGGAACCGGAGTTGGAAAGCTTGTTGGAACACAAGAGGAAATAAAGGCACTCGCTTCTTTGTTAAGAGACAAATACACAAAAGAAAGAAAACATCTTATTCTTGAACAAAATTGGGGAAATATGAAACCAGCATTTCCAGTTTCTTCAGGAGGAGTTCATCCTGGGCTGATTCCGGATGAAATAGATATTTATGGAAAAGATTTTGTTATTCTTGTTAGCGGAGGAATACATGGACATCCAAAAGGAACAAGAGCGGGAGCTAAAGCGACGATGCAGGCAATCAATGCAACAAACAATGGCGTTTCTCTGGAAGAATATGCAAAATCAAATCAAAACATCGAACTGAGGCAAGCTTTGGAGAAATGGGGGAGACTGAATC
>JBBDYV010000074.1:0-3457 GCA_040900515.1 Candidatus Pacearchaeota archaeon
AAAAACTCTAAAATTTTCCTACGGAACGTTGCACTAAATTTTAGGTCTTCCCGTTGGTCAGACGAATATAACAGCGATTTAAAGGTTCCAAAGTCTTGCAGACTTTTCCACCCAAATTCAATTTCAGCTCTGTAAATTTCTCCAGCTCTATCGGATTTTTCAGCTCGTTCCAGAGGAAAAATCCTCACGAGGTCGAAATTTACGAGGAAATTGAACTTCTTTAAATCGCGATGTTATATTCAATCGTCGTGTAGATTTATTAAAGGGGTAGCCGCCTTAGTCTCTTCGAGACAGATAGTCTTTTTCTTCAAAAAAGAATTTATTAGGGGAGTTCCTAAAAGTTTCGAAAAGTTTATAACAATCCTAATTTATTTTATTTATATGGGCTATTGTAATAATTGTCAAACAGAAAATCTTGAAAATGCTAAATTCTGTAGAGAGTGCGGTGGAAAAATAACAGATAGTTTTGAAGGAAAAGTAAATACAATTGTATGTATAAAATGTGACCACCTCAACCCAATTGATACAAAATTTTGCGAACAATGTGGAGAAAAAATTGTTGTTAATGCTGAAACAAAATTAAAATCAATATTAATTTCTGCAATTCTCGAAGACCATGCATGGACAGAAGAAGCTATGAACAATATAAATGAGGGCTTAAATTCAGGAATGATGAAATCTGAAGCAAAACAAATTTTCCTTGAAGCAGAAAAAAGAAAAAATAATTTGATGAAAGTTTTGAAAGATAGTTTAAAGAAAACAAAAAATAAAGATTTAACAAAACTGATAAATGATAGGATTAAAGACAATGAAGGCGAACTAAAAGCTATTAAAGAACAAATTGAACAAAATGAAGATAATTCTTTTGCTTGCCCATATTGTAAAAGGGAAATAGGAGTTAAAGGGGGTGTTCAAGATAAAGAGATGGAAATTGAATGCGAATTATGTCATAAAAAATTTAAATGTATAACAGGAATAATAAAAGTTATCAGAGGCAAAACAAATGCTCGTGTTCAATATGGGGCTGAGCCAATTTCTATTACATTAAAACAAGACAATAAGGATATGGCTATTAATTTTAAAACAACATTTCGCTTTTTAGTTAA
This sequence comes from Candidatus Pacearchaeota archaeon, assembly GCA_040900515.1. Taxonomy (GTDB): domain Archaea; phylum Nanobdellota; class Nanobdellia; order Pacearchaeales; family GW2011-AR1; genus JAGVNG01. The sequence continues at coordinate 1,107 of JBBDYV010000074.1, forward strand.
CAAAGGAGATAGAATTTCTATACTATACTTGAAGAAATTCTTATCAAAATCATATGGTGAAAATCCATCCCTTATTTATAATTGGAGTTCAGAAGAAGTCTATAAAGTTGGAGTTTCTCTTTTCTGAGGTTTACTATGAAAAACAAAGTAACAAGAAAGTTTGATATTTCTGAGAAAGATGAACTAATACTTCTAAAATATTGGATAAAAGATTGCTACAATAACCTTCTTAAAATCCCTGATACTTTGAACGAAAAGATAACTAAAGAACAAGCAACAAATTTATTTGCTTATTATCAAGATTTAGGAAATGATACAGGAAGTAAGGTTAATACTAAAGAGATGGAAAATAGAATAAAAGAGTTAGAAACTAAATTTCAAAAACAAAAAGAACAAAGTTTTTGGCATATTCTTAAAAAACGATTTAAAGTGGAAACAGCAAAATCTATTGTATGGATAATAATGAGCATTATTGGATTTATTCTTGGATTTCTAATTAAAAGTTTAATGAATTAACGGAACTCCTCTATTTTCTTTTTTTAAAAAAAGAAACAAAAAAGGCGGCGGCTACCCCTAAATTAGAATAAAATATACACACGACGACTTTGATTTTTTGCCTTCGGCATCGTTGCACTAAAAATCAATCCTAACGGAGAATATAACAGCGATTAAGAGATTTCGAAGTCTTGCAGACTTCTCCATCCAAATTGAATTTTTGGAGGTCGCTACGCTCCACTCTCAAAAATTCAACTTCTCTTAATCGCGATGTTATACGCAATTAAATTTTCACTAGTCTAAATCTCATTCTTCTTTTAGAAAAGAGAAACAAAAAAAGAGTTGGGGGCTCACAAAAAAATGCAAATTCGAAAGTCTTAAAAAGTTGGCATATGTATGGTAATTATGGAAATGGTAAAAATCCCTAAAGATGAATACGAAAAGTTAAAAATGCAAGCAAATATAGATATAGAATTATTGCAACAATTAGTTAGAAGCATAAAAGACATTAAACAAGGCAGAGTTATTAGGACAAGATAAAACTCTAAGATTCTTCATCTTGTGAATTTTCTTCTTCGACTAATCTTTCTATTTCTTCTTTGAAAAATTCAAGGAAAAGTCTAATTGTATTGATTTTTTTCTGTTGGTCTTTTTTACCGCTTATTGCAACTATGTAAACTGCCTGCAAATCTTCGTAAACCAAATAATAAATTCTATAATTTTCAAATCGCGTTTCTCTAAACCACTTTGTTCCTAAAGGATTTCCATATTCCGGATTGAACATTAATTTGTCTTCAATTTTATCAACTCTGTCCTGAATGTTTTTGTCATATTTCGCAATTTTCTCCTGAAAACTAACAGAGCGAAATACTTTGTATTTTTTCATAATAAACATAATAAACCAAACATTAAAAATCTTCTTTTTTAGAAAAAAAGAACCAAAAAAGGCGGTGGCTCACAAAACAAAAATACACAACAATTTCTATTATAAAAAAGGACTGCGTCCCACCATCCTAAAGTGTCCTCTTTAAGATTAATAAAAGTGCCTTCTCACAACTCTGCGAAATTCTTTCAGAATTTCTTGTCACGCCTTGCAGGCTCTCACTCGTTCGGAAGACATAACGGCGATTAAAGAGAAAATCCTTGCAGGATTTTCCCAAATTAATTTCTCATCCAGCTCGTAAACTCGCGGGAGAAATTAACTTTCTTTAATCGCGATGTTATCAGCAATTCAAGACGCCTCAAAACTTTAAGTTAGAAATAGGAAATAATATTTTTTCTCCCACCCAATAGGAGAGACGCACGCAGTTTTCGAATTCTCGAAAACTAGATAGCAAAAACTTCGTTTTTGGATTTATATGGGGATATCCTTAGAATTTAATTATCATCTAGAAAAGATGGACTTAAAGTCCATTTAAAATTTAAAAAAAATAATTAAAAATTATTTAGCAAAAGGACATTCTCCAGAATTCATATTCTTGTTATACATTCCTTTCCCTTTCCCAAATTCAGCTTTAAGCTCTTGAACTCTAGAGTAGTCTCCAGATTCTCTTGCTTCTTGCATGGCTGCTCTGAATTCTGCTCTTTCTTGGTGTCTTGTACTTGCTTCTTCAAATCTCTCTTCTGAAATTTGAGACATTTTGATTTCCTTCCAAGTTTCATAGTCTCCAGATTCCATTGCATTGTTCAATGTCTCTTTATCTTCTTCAGAGATTCCGTTTCCGAATCCAAAAGCAGAAACCATTCCAACTCCAAGAAGTGCAACCATTGCTAAAGCAACAATTCCTAACATTTGTTTTTGTTTCATTACATCAACGGCGAGGATACCCAATCTTTTAAGATTGGTGAGGAATCGC
>JBBDYV010000075.1:0-3431 GCA_040900515.1 Candidatus Pacearchaeota archaeon
AATTAAAAGACAAAAATCAAAGAAATCAAACAGTCTCAACTTTTCCTTTCTTAATATGTTCATATGCACTGTAAGCTGCAACACAGCCATCTGCAACTCCTGTGATGAGCTGTTTGAAAGGTTGATCTGTGACATCTCCTGCTGCGTAGATGCCGGGAATGTTTGTTTCTGATGTTGCATGATTAATTATTATTTCTCCTTTGTCATTCAATTTAACCCCCAGCGGTTTTGCTAGCTCCGAGAGGAAAAGATGCCCGATTGCAACGAAAACACCGTCGAGTTTTAATTCTTTTGAACCTTTATTGGATTTGTCTAAAATAACTCCTTTAACACTATTTTCATCACCGAAGATTTCTTTTATGTTTGTGTTGTTTATCACTTCAATCTTTTTGTTTGTTTTAATCCGCTGAAAGTTTATGGGTTCTGGATGGATTTCATTGCCCCTATAAATGATGTGAACTTTTTTTGCATATTCTGAAAGAAGTAAAGCATCTTTTGCTGCGGAGTCAGAGCCCCCAACAACCGCGACTGTTTTGTTTCTGAATAAAGGACCATCACAGTTATGCACTACAAAATTTTTTGCAACATAATTATTATTTTTTCCAATTGAAATACTTAATACATCTCCTTCATACGGCTTTTTTTTAATTTCCCTAACCGGCAGTATTACAAAATTATCTTTTATCCATGCATGTTTTAATGTTTTTTCTCTTTTTTTCATTAAAGGATGTTCTATACCTAAAATTCTGCCCATTTTTTCAAGGAATTGCCCGCCTATAGTTAAGTGATATTTGTCTTTTGTAAAAGAAACATCTCTGCCTTCTATTTTATGCGGTTTTTTATTGAGCTCTTCTTTTTTTCTTATTTGAACAGAGGGGATAATGCCCAGTCTCAATAAGATATCTCTTGTTTGATACGCTAATAACCTAGAGCTTGTTACCAAGCAAAAGTCTTTTTCTCTAGTGCACCCGTCACCTCTCCAAAGTCCTTTTACTAATTCAGTTTGTTTTTCTTCAGGCAAGTAAAAAATAAATTGAGGTATTTTTTTCTCATAGGAATACTTATCAAATAAAACTTTAAATAAATCTGAAATAACTTTTGAATATAGAGAAATGTATCCGACATTATCTTTATAATCTATTCTCGAATCTAATCCAAAGGCATCTTTAATAATTTTCTGAACATCTTCCAAATATTGTTTTTCTTTTTTATTAAAATAAAATCTTAAAGTATGTCCTGAAGCACTGCCTTCAGCAAGATAGTATCCAACAAGCCTCATTAAGTCTTTATTCAGAAATATTTTGTCGCGGAGTATTTTAGCGGTGTATGTATGCTTATGGGGCGTAACCATTTCCTTATGTTCTCTAAGTTCCAAAAAATCTGATAATTTAATAAAATTCATATCTTTAATTTCTCTTATAATGGGGTAAATCACACAATCATCTTTTGTTATGTTTCCTGCTTCTTTCCATTTTGGTTCTGAGAAATCAGGAGTTATTTTATAATTAGCACTTTTACCTCTATCTGCTCTGATTGTTAAAACGGGATGTTCAGGGGTTAATAGAACAGGTTCTGTGAAAAATCTGGGTGTTATTTCAATTAAATCTCCCTTATATTTTCTTCTCGAAAATCCTTCTATTTTTTGGTAACTGCCATCCAAAGTTAAAACACTGGTCGAAGGGGTTATTTTTTCTATGTTTATCAAGCTACTATTGGCAACTATACTCTCTCCAGGAGGTTGGCACAAAGCACAGTAGGAAACGCCGCGATTTGCAAATTCTTCTGAGCCCTTCACACCTTCAAGCTTCTTCCATTTTGTTCCCGTTGCAAAAAGAATTGTTTTTCCGGAATATTCTGACTTAGAAGTTTTAACAAGAAAATCTTTTCCTGATTTTTTAATATCTATTACCTTTTCCTCCTTTAATTTTACCAAAGGATATGCTTTTGCGTGTTCCTCTAGTTTCTTAGCAAGTTCATGTCCCGAAATGCTTTTGAAACCAGGATAATTTTCCACAATGTGTGTTGTTGTTATAACACCCCCAATTGGAAGTTCTGTTCCGTGTGAAAATCCAAGAACAAGAGTTTTCATTTCAAGCCTTGCTGCGTACATTGCTGCCGCCAGTCCAGTTCCTCCTCCTCCCAACACAATAAAGTCATATTTTTCTGTCATGTTTTGTTTTATTAATAAAGTTCAATGATAATAAGGAAATTCTCGACGGTTATTTATATTTTTTATTATCCACTGTTTATTTATATTGCGAATTTATGAGCAACCATTTTATTTTATTTTTAATGCTTTTTTCAAAGCGTCTTCATCATATCCAATTATTATTTCTTCTCCAATTTCAATTACAGGGACTGCCATCTGTCTTGTTTTTTTGAACATTTCATGAGCTGCCTTTGTGTTTTTGCCCACGTCAAGATTTGTAAAAGGAACCTTATGGCTTCTCAAAAATTCCTTTGTCTGATGACACCAAGGACAGGTTGAAGTTGAATATATCTTGACTTTTGGCATTCAATTATTCTCCACTTTTATATCAGCAGAGGGTATTGAAATTATTTAAACTTAACCCTAAATTTTTTAAGTAACCCTTGACTATGAAAGACGGAGAAAAGAGATGATATATACACCAATCATAGGGGCACTTGCACTTGCAGGGGGGACCATTCTTGAAAAAGTAATATTGATGAAAAGAAAAATAAATATCAGGCTTTACCAGACTAGTTCTTTTCTTGCAATAGTTCTTGTCATGATTCCCCTTCTTTATTTTTTCTGGAATGTTGAATCGGCTGCCTTGCAGACAAAAAACATCTTTATTTTCGGGCTTGTTATTTTATTTTCTATTGTGGCAAATTTATTCACTTTTTACTCCATGAAATGGGAAAAAATAACAACCCTTGAACCTGCAAAAATCCTGGAACCTTTGTTTGTTATATTGCTTGCAATAGGATTCAGCTTCTTTTTTGAAGGATTGTATGACCGAAATGTAAATGTTATTGTTCCCGCACTTATTGCATCTTTTGCCCTGGTTTTTTCCCATATAAAAAAGCATCATCTCAGCTTCAATAAATATTTTATTGCAGCAATTTTCGGAAGCTTTTTCTTTGGATTGGAGCTTGTTGTTTCCAGACTTATTCTTGACTATTATTCCCCAATTTCATTTTACTTTTTAAGATGCGCTTCAATATTCCTTATAAGTTTTGCTGCATTCAGGCCAAAATTCAAAAATATCGACGGGACAGCAAGAAAAGAAATACTCGTAGTCGGAATCATTTGGGTAGTTTACCGTGTTATGATTTATTATGGATATCTGAGCCTCGGAGTTATATTCACAACACTCATAGTGATGCTTGGACCAATGTTTGTTTACATCTTCGCATGGAAATTCCTTCATGAGAAACTTGACTGGAGAAACATCGTCGCGGCAGTG
>JBBDYV010000076.1:0-3388 GCA_040900515.1 Candidatus Pacearchaeota archaeon
CACTTAACGTGAGCTTTTTTTCTGTATGCAAGCCCTTTCTCAAGAAACTTCAAAAAGAAAAACTGATTCCACTTGTAATATTCTGGGCTGTGGGTCGTTACCATTTTACTCCAGTCATAACTCAGTCCGATTTTTTTCTGCTGTTCAATAAAATTAGCAATTGCTTTCTCCGTAAATTTCTTTGGATGGCTTTTTTCTTTTATGGCTGCATTTTCTGCTGGCAGTCCAAAAGAATCATAACCCATCGGATAAAGGACATTCCATCCCTGCAACCTTTTGAACCTTGCATAAACATCTCCTAGTGTATAATTAAAGGCATGCCCCATATGAAGCCCGCTCCCGCTCGGATACGGAAACATTTCAAGAACGTAATATTTCTTTCCCTTTCCCTCTTTTGCCTCAAAAATCTTCTTCTTTTCCCATTCTTTCTGCCACTTTTCTTCGATTTTTTTGAAATTATAATCAGTTCTTGCCATAATAATACTTAAAACACAGCTAATTTAAAAACTCTTTGAAGTCCTTCGGACAAAACAAGATAATAATGATGAATTTCCTTCAATCTATTAATAGGCATTAATAGAATAACTTTACGATTAGAGTTCTATAGATTAAAATTATCTCAAATTTCCCCATAAACTAAAATTTAAATATCAGCACTTCCATCAATTAACATGAACAAAATTCAGGCACATTTTTCAGGCAAAACGATATCAAGCAATTCCTCCGATGCCTTCGCTCTTTGCAGCAAAAGTCATATTGGAGAGTCTATAGGGGAGAAAGTCCTTTATTCTTTTACAGAGGCACTTTACCTCCTGGACACTGGAAGAACAGATGTCTGGCAAAAAAACAAAAAATTTTCATTCAGAAGTCTTATGGACAAAATAAGAAAGATTGATAAAAAAATAGACATAAAATACACTGTCTTCAAGGATTTAAGGCAAAAAGGATACGTTGTAAAAACGGCGTTGAAGTTTGGAGCAGAGTTTAGAGTTTATGACAAAGGGAAAACTCCGAACCAGGTGCACGCCAAATGGATTGTTTTCACCGGCTCGGAATCTGAAAAGCTAACATGGCACGAATTTGCTGCAAAAAACAGGGTAGCACATTCAACAAAGAAGAATCTCCTTCTTGCAATAGTTGACGATGAGAATGATATAATATACTATGAAGTAAAATGGGTAAGGCCGTAAAAGATTTTTTAAATTCCGGATTTTTTCCCACTAATTCTGTGCATAACAAATTCTCTTATTTTCTCCGCCGCTTCTTTTGATACTGCAGGAATGTGTCCTTCAGACATGCCGTGTCCTCCAAAACTTCCCCTAGAAGAAGGTCCAGAGTATCCTGCAGTTTGAATATTTAATGTTGAGAATCCAAGTATTCTTGCTAGAATTCCACGGGTAATATCTATATTCTGAATTCTTTCGTAAGGAATATTTGAATATTTTTTCCAAATAATTCCTCTTTCCAATTTAAGTCCCGTCTTAGTAAATTCATAAAACCACCTATTATAAGCCATTCTAGCATAAATTTCTCCAATCACAAAGAGGAATATTAGATAAACAAATATGTAAGTTAAAAAACTGTAAAAATTATTACTTCCTTCGTTAGCTTCAAGCATCAGTTCGGAAAGAACAAGAAAAACTGGAAATACCCAAATTCCCAGAAAAATTCCCAGAAAAATTAAAGTAAAATAGGCTCCAATCCTAAAAATCCACTTTGCACCAGGGTGTAGCTTTTCCATATTAAAATTAATTAGTTTTAGTTTAAAAAACTTCTCAATAACAAGAAAATTTATAACGTTTGCTTGTTGTCCTTAACCATGCCTACAAAAAATGCTCTTGAAATAAAGGAAAATATTATCTCAATTCTAAGGCGAAGGGGACCTAGCCTGCCGGTCCATATTACAAAGGAGACTGGGTTGAGTATTTTATTTGCAGGGGCATTTCTTTCGGAGCTTGTTGCTGACAAAAAAATAAGATTCACAGATATGAAAGTTGGAAGCTCTCCAGTTTATTTTCTAAACGAACATGCTCCTATGCTTGAACGTTTTTCACAGCATCTCAACAGCAGGGAAAAAGATGCTTTCAATCTTCTGAAAGAAAAAAGATTTCTTAAGGACAGCGAGCAATCTCCTGTGATAAGAGTTGCGCTGAGAGCAATAAAAGATTTCGCAATTCCATTTAACTTTATGGGACAAACTTTCTGGAGATATTACACTGTTCCTGAATTGGAATTCCAGGCAGAAAACTGGCAAGCCAAGCCAAATATGGAAATGTCTGCGGAATCCAACCCAATAGAGAAAGCAGAAGAAAAACTAATCAAATTGAAAATCCATATTCCAAAAAAAGAGGAAAAACACGAAGAGAAAAAAGAAACAGAAAAAGGCAAAAAAGAAGAAACTCACCCAGGCGTGGTCAAGTTAGAGCAAAAAGAACTGGATATTTTTGAAAAGAAAAAGAAAGAAATGCTTGAAAAAGGAACAAAATTGGAAAAGGCAAAGAAATCAAAGATAAGAAAAGCTGGAAAAAAGAAAAGTCAGAAGCAGGATGAAAACTTCTTCAATAAAGTCAAGGAATGGGTTTTGAAGAACTCAATGGAAATTCTTGATATACAAAACTTCACAAAGAATGAGCTTCATTTGAGAGTCAAAAAAGACGGAGAAGAACATCTTGTCGTTGCTCACAATAAAAAAAGATTATCTGATTTGGATATAATAAAAGCACATAAAAAAGCAAAGGAAGCAGGCTTGAGCTACTCTATCCTAAGCTTTGGTGATTTACAGAAGAAAATGGGAGACATAATAGACGCTGTCAAGTCTCTATCCCACATAGGAAAGATAGAATGATTTTGTAACCTATTATAATAAAAAAATTTTAATGAGGATAAGATACCCCAACTGTCGTAGTTAGATATAATAAATGTAGATTAACCACTTCCTTAAGGGGGTTGTGTTATGTTAACTTTTGTTATTGATTTTCAAAAATTTTTAATGGGCAAACCTTTAAAAATCAAATTTTCATTTCATAAACATGGGAAAAATAAAATCAAAGTTGATAAGAAAGGCTGGAGCAAATCTGGTAAAAAGAGGAGTTCCTTTCATTGATGATTTTGGACATAATAAGAAAATTCTAGGAAACACAATGCCAAGTAAGAAAATACGTAATAGAATGGCAGGTTTTCTTGTCAGGCTCAAGAAACAGGAAAAGGCAAAGCAGATGGAATTTGAAGCATTGATTGCAAAGGGAAGATAAAAGATAATAAAAATTTTCTTCAATAATCAAAAGTATAGTTAATCATTAATCTAAATATTATCAACAATTATCAATCCCTTTTTGCATTTTCATTTTTCTTAGATATTGGCTTTGTCTCAACCCCAACGCTTTTAAAT
>JBBDYV010000077.1:0-3343 GCA_040900515.1 Candidatus Pacearchaeota archaeon
TTTAACCATTCCGTCTAAATTTTTCTTATTTCTTATTGTCATTTTCTCTTGTTTTATTTCTCCTTGTTTATTTTAATTTTTCATTAGTTTATTTAGCTTGATTGCAAACTTAGCATATTCAAGATTGCATGATTTATGTTTTTCACACCATCTTTGACATTTTTCAGCCATTCCTCTATATCTATAGAGCCACCCACATTTCTCGCACTTAAAGACAATATTTCCTTCTAAGTTTGTTTCTTTTACCATTTTAAATTATTATTTTATTCAATTGATTATTTCTTTTGGATCTGCTGGGAAAGCCAAACTATCAACAAAACTAATGCTACCAATATTAACAATCCATATAACCATCCGAAAAATATCATTCCGCCACCATAGCTTCCATCCATCATTCCCATCATGCCTCCAAATCCATAGCTAGAGGTTCCAAACCCCATCATTCCATATCCTCCAAGCAGGAACAGAAGCACAACTACACCAACAATCCACAAGATTATGTGTTCGTTTTTCATTTTATTACGTTTTTACCTCCTTTCATTTGACCGAGCATGGGAGAATGATTGAAAATCTTTGATTTTCCATTCAATATGTGAATACAATAAAGGGACATATGTTTATCTATAAGTTCGATTAATGGTTTTATTGTTTCTTTATTCAGTTTGTAATATCTGAATTTGCCATTTATTTCAGCATTGACAAAACCGCATTTTTTTAGCCTCGCTAGGTCATGAGAGACAGCTGTCTGATTCATCTTTAATTCATCAGTAATTTCAGAAACATTTTTTTTACCTTTCCTTAAGAGGTTGATTATTTTTAACCTCGACTCCGATACCATTGTGCCAAAGAAAATCTTGTATGCATCATAAATTTCATTTTCACTTAAATGTTCATGATGCTTATGCTCAAAATGCTGTAACATGGAATTGTTTATCATATGATTATAGGATACATATGACTATTTAAATGTTTGGTGGCTGGATTCATAACTAAATGTTTTTATTATTCAACTATTAATGTTCCTGTTCCCATTCCCATTGAACATGCAAAACCATATGTTCCAGGCTTTGTTGGTGTGAATTGAACATAATCATTTGGTGTTGGAAGGTTCTTTGCAATACCAAAATCTCTTATTGTAAAAGAACGCAGGCATCCAGTAACAGTTTCATCCAAATATATTCTAACTGGTTCATTTGCCCTGACTGTCACTGTATTTGGATAATAATTAAGATTTTTTGTTCCCAAGACAACTTTCTGGAAGTTTCCTCCAGTATCGTCGGCAATAACATTACCATTAACAGAGGACTTCCCCAGCAATAAATATCCCCCTGCAATAAGCAGGACAATTACCAGAATAGAATATATCATTAGTTTTCCCATTTTTATTTGTGTTTTTTCATATTTTTAATTCTTTCTAACCAAACAAAGCGCTCCTTGGTCCAAAAATCATAAGCCATGCTGTTAAAGCAGTAAGCAAAATACTCCAGAATATAATAAAGAATTCATTGTCTTTATGCTTTCTTTCCATTTTTGCTTCATTAGTTTCCTTGTAAATCATATAATTCAATCCGAACAGGATAACAGCAGATATAAGGAAAACAATAATTCCGGCTATCTTTAAATTATCATTAAGCATCATCAAAGCTGTCATTCCTCCCATCAATCCGCCCATAAAGCCAGCCATCATTCCCTCCATTGCTCCCATTACCCCACAACATTTTCCATTCCACACTCCAAAGAATATTCCTATTGCCATTCCAAAAACACTTCCCACAAACATTCCATTTGTTGCACCAATGAAAAAGCCAGATAAAAATCCTGCAACCATTCCAATAGTCATTCCTATCATCATACCTGACATGCATGCAAATTCCCTATACGCTCTAATGTGCCTAACAGAAGGAAGAATTAAAGCAAAGCTCAAAACAGCAAAAAACAGGTAAAATCCATATTTAGGGATGAAATCTTCAATGTTCCTAAAACTCAAAAAATAAAAAATTCCAAGCATGACAAATGATGTAACAAGGGAAATGAAAATGGTTTTAAACAATTCTCCCTCTACCCCATCACTATTCAATGCTTTTGCAAACTCCTTCAAAGACATAAAATCTTATTTGTTTTCAAGTTTATAAATTTATTTTATGGTTTAAAATTATTAATATATGATAAATTTTTCAATAGTTTTGTTATTATATTCCTCTAAAACTTCAATTTTATTTAACTTTGTCAGGGCTATTTTAGCATCCATTCCTTTAAATGGCGCGACATACACATAATCGTAAACCTCTGTGAAAGTCTCTAGATTTTCTATTAAATCAGTTTCACAGTCATAATCTTCACAGTTATAATTTATAATAACTCCAGGTCTACCGGTTCCATCTGCATGCTCTAGCATATGTTTTTGAATTGCAATTGGCATGGTTTCTTTTAAGACATGATTTGATGGATTTGACTCAATATGTCCGTCCATATCTGTTGGAGGCAGAATTTTTAGATTAGAAATTGGAAAATAAATCAATGCGCTAATTCCCAAGAGAATTATAATCAGAATGCTCCAATTTCTTATCTTTCTAATTGGCAATGGTTTTTTCTCTTCTGGAAGTCTTTCAGAATGTTTTGCCTTATTATGGGCAGCTAATCCTTCTGAGTCTTTAAACATTCTATCACAAAATTCACACTTGTACTCTGTTTCTTCTGTCATATTCTCTTTTTTCTTTCATTCTTTTTATAATCTTCTTTTCCCTTTTAATATAAAAATAATAAAAATAAAATATAAAAATTTATGCCCCCAACTCAGAGTCAATAACCTGTTTAAAGACAGCGAATGGTTGCGCTCCACTTAAAGGTTTTCCATTAATTACAAAATAAGGAGTTCCCTGTCCGCCAGCTGAAGTTGCATCAGATAAATCGTTCAGAACTTCCTGTCTGAATTCTCCAGAGTCAAGGCAACTACTTATATCATAACCAAGTTCTTTTGCCCATTGTTTTAAATCAGAATCTGTGAAACTTACAGTACTTCTTACAGGTCCTGTATTTGGATCTCCACCATCAAATATATTCTGTTCTGAGAAGATTTTGTCATGCATTTTGAAGTAGGCATCGTCCCCGCCATATAGGTCTCTGGCACATTCTGCAGCTTCTGCTGCTGGCTGTGCTCCAGGATGAATACTTGTTAATGGAAAGTCTCTATATACAAACTTGACCTTGCCTGTATCAATGTACTCTAATTTTATTTGTGGAAGCGTCTCTGTCCAAAATTTTCGACAGAATGGACACTGATAATCGCTGAATTCTATTATTGTAACTGGAGCATTTGCATCTCCAAGAACAGCGTCATCATCCA
>JBBDYV010000078.1:0-3251 GCA_040900515.1 Candidatus Pacearchaeota archaeon
GGGGAAGGTCTTTTGGGGTAGTTATTCCTATGGAAAAAATTAAAGAAGCTGAATTTTCAGAGAACGATGCCTTGGAGTTAGTTATTAAAAAAAAGAAAAATCCTCTTAAAGAAACTTTTGGAACATTAAAATTTGATAAAACAACACAGGAGATATTAAATGAATCCGACAGAGAATCCTGGGATGGGTAAGCAGAGATATTTTTTTGATACTTACGCATTCTTTGAGATTTTGAGAGGAAACCCAAATTATGATAAATATATTAATTCTGTGATTGTTACCACAATTTTCAACATTGCGGAATTAAATTATAATCTGAAAAAACAAAAAGACAAAAAAATAGCCGATTCCATAACTGAAAAATATAAAGATTTTATTGCAAATGTTAAAATTGATGATATTAAAAAGGCAATGGACATTAAAATAAAAAATAAAGACCTGTCCATTCCTGATGTTGTTGGCTACGCTGTCGCAAAAAGACATAAAGTAAAATTTTTAACTGGAGATGAAGGCTTCAGAAACTTTGAAAATGTTGAATTTATTAAATAAAATCACAATGGAGATGTTCAGATGAAACTTATAAGTATTTATAAGAGAGAAAGTCCGAAAAACTATAAACTTAAAGTTAAATGGGATAAATTAAGCAAAGGCAGGCCCGCTTGGATAAAAATATGGGGATTGCCACCAAGAACAAATTTTATTTGTGTGCATTTAGGAAAAAAAGGAATAGAAGGGGCAAGAATACAATTTTATAAAACTTATCTTCCAGAGGGATTCTTTTTACCCGTGGATTATACAAAAGAAGAGATGTCTAAGTTTTATGATGAATATTCAAAAAATTATGATGATTCATTAAAATCTACTGGCTGGAACATTAAAGTTGCCCAATCTTTGCTTAAAAAAGTAAAAAAATATATTAAAAAGGGAGAAATGTTGGATTTAGGTGCTGGAACTGGATTAATAACGCAGATATTTGTTAAACAAGGATTCTACCCTGCAACTTTGGTTGATTATTCAAAAGGAATGTTAGATAAAGCAAAACAAAAGAAAGAACTGAAGGGGTGCAGATTTATTAAAGAGGATATAAGAAAATTAAATTTAAACAGAAAATATAATTTTATTTTAAGTTTTTTCTCTTTTGGTAGTACAAGTTATTTTAATAAGGGAGAGATTAATAAAATTTTGAATGTAGCGCATAATCATTTGTCAGAAAAAGGAATTATTGCAATTGTTGGACATGCTCCAGTTTCTGAATTTAAAAGAAAATTTAAAGTTCTAGAGAAAGGCGTTCTTACAATAAACAAAGAGAATAAATTTTATACAGATTATTTTATTGGAATAAAGAAATAAAATGACCCAAAAACAAAAAACTTATAAACCGGAAAAGACTAATAATTTCAACATGATCCCCAGTGATCCGAAAGGGTCGCTGGACGAGTCTTTTTTTAATAAATCTAATGGGACGCTTGTTTTAATTGATGCTGGCTTTCTATCTAAATTAAGCAAGCATTTTGGCAACGGAGTTTACTTAAAATATGACTTAATTAAATTTTCTAAAAATTTAGCATTTAAGGAAAATAAAACATGTAAAGGTATTTTCTATTATACTGCTCCTCCCTTTCAAAGCCCAATTCCTTCTGAAGAAGAAAAGAGAAGGAAAGACAGATATGATAAATTTGTTAATAAATTGAAAGAAAAGGGGGTAGTAGTTAGAGAAGGCAGATGCCAGCGACTAAAATTAGATGGGAAGTTTATTTACAAGCAAAAAGGAGTCGATACTTTAATGACTATTGATCTGATGTCTATTCCTATCAAACATCCTTATATTAAAGAGATAATTCTTATTGCTTCTGATTCTGATTTCGTACCTGTTATTAATACCTTAAACTCTATAAATATTAAGTTGGTATTATATACTTATTATGAAAAAGGAAGGGATGCAGAATTTTCAACATCAAACGAGCTAATAAAATCAGTTTATAAGTATGTTTTATTGAAAAAAGAAGATTTTGATACTGCTCCATTAAATAAAAATGGTACAAACAACAAATAAAGCAATCATCTTCGACTCTGGAACGCTGATAAGCTTCTCAATGAATGGAATCACAGACGTCATAGAAAAACTAAAGGGAATTTTCAACGGAAAATTCATAATAACCCCTGATGTCAAAAGAGAAATTATAGATAGGCCAATGCAGATAAAGAGATTTAATCTTGAAGCTCTGAAAATAAAACAGTTGCTTGATAAAAAAATAATTGAACTTCCCTCTTCCGTTGGACTTTCTGACGGGGAAGTTGCAAGAAGAACGGAAGAAATGCTTAATCGAGCAAACAGCACTTATAAGGATAAAGGAAGAGATATTCATATTATAGATTCAGGGGAGGCTTCTTGTCTTGCAGTAAGCCAAATACTTAATGAAAAAGGCTGGGAGACTGTAATTGCTGTTGATGAAAGAACAACGAGAATGCTTGGAGAAAGGCCTGAGAATCTTGGTAAGCTTCTGGAAAGAAAGCTTCATGTGAAAATAAATCCTGACAGAGGAAATTACAACCGCTTCAAAGAATTCAGATTTATAAGATCCGCCGAACTTATTTTTGTTGCGTACAAAAGAAAACTTCTGGAATTGAAGAATGGGGATGTTCTTGACGCGCTTCTTTATGCAATGAAATTCAAGGGATGTGCGATTTCAAGTGATGAAATCAGTGAAATAAAAAAGATGGCTTAGAGTTAATGATTGAGGATAATAAAAATACTTGGTAGTTAGAATAAGTTAAATTTAATGAATTTTATATTCTTATGACTGATAATTAATCTTAAAATAAATAATAAATGTAAATACATAAAGTTATCGCGAAGTTTTTCATTTAATTAACAACATCTTTTTCACAGAAATATTTAAAAGACTAATTTTCCTTTTGTTTTAACTTATAAAATCAAGGCTGAAATCAAAGATTTCGCCAATATCTTTTTACATTTGTAAAAAGCTATAAGGAGGTTAAAAATGCAAAAATATTTGAAATTAACGAATAGGATTCTTCTTGGACTTCTTATACTCGTTCCGGGAATAATCAAGCTTTTTGTGAGCGGTCCTGATGCAGTTATTGGAATGCTTTCCGGAATTGCCTTGTTTTCATGGGCTCCTGCTTTTTGGGCATGGGTGCTTATGCTTTCTGAAGTGATTTTTGGACTGGCAATACTGGCTAACTACAAACTGAAATATACTGTAATTCCTCCTGTAATAATTTTACTG
>JBBDYV010000079.1:0-3213 GCA_040900515.1 Candidatus Pacearchaeota archaeon
CAGCAAACCATGGTTTGATTCCATGAAAATTAATTAATTTGGGAAAGTGTTAAATATTCCTTTTTCTTTGAGGTCATAAGACTGAAATCAAAAGATTTCGTCAAATAAAATTTCAAAGAAATTTCATAATGGACGGCAAAGAAGTGGAAAAGATATCAGAATCGGTGAAAAAAATACTCAATAATAACAAACTTCTTACTCTTTCAACATACGGGAAAAATGGAATTCATTCAAATACTGCTTTCTATACTTTTGATAAGGATCTTAATTTGTACATATGGAGCGAGGAAGGAACAGAACACAGTCAAAACCTAAGAAGAAATGGGAAAGTATCTGTAAATATTTTTGATTCTAAACAGAAATGGGGGAGCTTGTTGAAGGGATTGCAGGCAACTGGAAGTGCCAAGGCTATAACAAACAGAAAAGAACTGATTCTTGCTGGAATATTATATCTGAAAAGATTTCCGGCAGCTTTGAAAATTGTCAAAAATCCAAAAAGATTCAATGATAAAATATTTGAATCAAAAATTTACAAAATAGAGCCAAAAGAAATAAAGGTTTTTGATGAAAAAACCTTTGGAAAGGGAGGCAGCAGGAAAATTACACTGAAAAGAAGATGAGTGAGGGGAATGAACGGGCAATTTTTGGAGCAGGATGTTTCTGGGGGGTTCAGATGGCTTTTGACAAATTTCTTGATAAAGGAATTAAAAAAACCACAGTTGGATACACTGGAGGAAGTGTAAAAAATCCAAATTATGAGGCTGTTTGTTCCAAAGACACAGGACATGCAGAAGCGGTTGAAATAATTTACAACCCGGAAGAAATATCCTATGAAAAAATTTTGGATATTTTCTGGAAAATCCACAATCCAACTGAAAAAAACAGGCAAGGACATGATGTAGGAAGTCAATATCGCAGCACAATTTTTTACACAACAGAAAAACAGAGAAAAATTGCTGAGAAATCAAATAAACAGGAGCAGAAGAAATACATCAAGGCGATTGTAACAGAGATAAGAAAATCTATGAAATTCTGGCCTGCTGAAAATTATCATCAGAAATATTACAAAACACATGCAGTTACATGCCATATATAAAATAATTAAATTTAAATAATCTTAATTTTATTATATAATATGGTTAATGGAAAAGTTGTTGCTGGAATTGTCATATCTGTGTTGATTCTTGCAGGAGTTTACTTTTTGGTAAGTGTGGGAACTGTTCAGCAATCAGGAAACACTGTAAAGGTTGTTGGGACTGGAAGTTCTGTTAATGAAGATGCAAAGGTAATTGAAATAACTGCTGAGGGTTTTTCTCCTTCTCTATTGAATATCAGAGCGGGGAATACTGTAACATTCATCAACAAAGACTCAAAGGCTCACTGGCCTGCATCAGCTTCACATCCTACTCATACTGCTTATCCAGGGGCAGATTATGATGCAGAAGGTTCTTACCAGGGCTCACTGGCCTGTGTATCTGAAGGAGTTGCAAAGGAAGGAGCATTTGACCCATGTAAAGCTATTGAGCCAGGAGAGTCGTGGAGTTTCACATTCTTTGAAGTTGGTTCATGGAATTACCACGATCATATAAATGCAGGACTTTACGGAAAGATTGTTGTTGAATAAATTTATTGTTTTGAAATAATTTAATGATCTATAAATATTTTAAAAAGTGGTTGAAATAATAAATAAAAAGAGGTTAATTGATATAATAATATTCACAGGGCTGTTTTACAATTATAACATTAAAATGAACTTTAGCATCAAAGATCCCGCATTGTACCTTCGGCTGGGTTTAGCATTTGTTTTCATTTATGCTGCAATATCTGCCTTTTTAAATCCGGGGGCATGGATTGGCTATGTTCCAAGTTTTATATGGAATCCTATTACAAGAGCTTACTTTCTGTTTGCCCATGATATAGTTAATCTCGGACTTGGACTTTGGCTACTTACGGGAAAAAAACAGTTTTATGCTGCTATTGTTTCCTGCTTGGCTCTTGCGGGAATAATTATTTTCAACCTTTCTTCATTTTTAATAACATTCAGAGATGTAGGCTTGCTGTTTGCAGCCATTGCTCTTGCAGCAATGAATTACAAAAAGAATTAATTTACTACAACAATTCTTAAAAAGAGATTATTTTTGGTTGAATTATGGAAATTTCAGATGAATATCAAGGAAAGAGATATGCAGGGGTGATATATGATGGAGATATGTATAGGACAATAACAAAAAACGATTCTCAAGCCCTTAATATGGATCTTAATCATTTGACAGAATTAGAAGACATAAAAATTATTCAAAGATTTAGTAAAATAAACGAAAATGCCTCACTTCTAATAGACAGTGCCGTAAAGCATATGAATAGAGGGGAAAGAGTTGATTTGGGAACGCTTCTTGAAGATGATGATTGAGAAAGTATATAAATATTAAATAAATATTATTTTTAATAAGAAAAGAGAAAATGGCAATAGATAAAGGGGTTCAAAAAACACTAATAATTGTTGGGGGTATTTTGGTAGCTTTGCTTCTTGTTTTTTCCTTCGTTAATAATTCGGTGAATGCAAGGACAATATCTTCAACAGGGACTTCAACAATAGATGTTCTTCCCGACTTTGTAACTGTTTACTTCAGCGTTGATACTAAAGGAACAACTGCAAAGGAAGCAAGTGATAAGAATTCAAAAATAGTTGATGATATGAAATTTGCATTGGTTGCTTCCGGAGTTGAAGAAGAGCAAATAAAAACGCAAAGTTTCAATGTCTATCCAAATTATGATTACAGAAGTGGAAGCGGGGTTATAACGGGATACAACGCACAGCACTCTTTGAAAGTTGAGATTGATGTTTCTGAAAAAGAAAAGCTTGGAAGTGTTATTGATGGAGGAGTTGGAGCAGGAGCAGGAATATCTTATATTAATTATGAGCTTAACGAAGAAAATCAGAAAAAATATAAAATAGATGCAATAAAAACCGCAACTGAAGATGCAAGAACAAAGGCAGAGGCACTTGCGGAAGGAAGTGGAAGTTCCCTTGGCAGCCTTGTTTCAATATCTACAAGTGAATGGGGATATGTCCCATGGCTTGCGGCTGATTCTGCTTCTGTTATGGAAAAGAGTGGGGCTGAAATACAAACATCAATAAATCCAAGCGAGCAGGAAGTCAGTGCAACAGTAGTTGCTGTTTTCAGAATAAGATAATTCTGGGGGGAATATAGA
>JBBDYV010000080.1:0-3136 GCA_040900515.1 Candidatus Pacearchaeota archaeon
CCTAGAGAAACAACCAAATCAATTTTCTCCTTGTCAATTATCTTGTTAAATTTTTCTGGGAAAGTGCCATGAAAATCTCCAATCACTAATATTTTCATTTTAATTCCTTGGTTTTTCTTAATATATAAATATATATTCCAATAACCAAAATTGACAATCCGGCTTTAAAGTAAAAGGGAGCAAGAATTCCTCCTGCCGTTACTAACAACCCTCCAGTTATAGGACCCAAAGCACTTGTGATTCCCCTAAACCCACTTATATAACCAGAAACTTTCTCCCGGTTTTCTTTTTGTGTTAATTTCCAGATTATAGCCACTTTGGATGGAACCCAAATCGCAGCCCCCACCCCTTCTAAGACAAAAGCCCCCAAAACAATCCAAATATTAGTAGAAAAAATAATCACCATCGCACTAAGAAACAAAACAAACATCCCTATTATTGACGTCTTTGTTAAATCTTTTTTGTCCAAGAATTTATGGCTCAGTAAAGTAGTGATTGCTATAGAAACATAAAGGGCAATAAAAAGATATCCAATCCATGCAAAAGAACTTGAAAGTCTATCAGTTACCAAAAAAGTTACAACTAAATCAAAACTGGCTGATAATGCCAGCCAATAAACAAGTTCGGAGAAGATAAATAATTTCAAATATTTAGATAGTTTGGGAATTTTTACTTTATTTTTCAGTTTAAACCGCGTTTTATCATCCACTTTCAGATAAAAGTATATAGGGATTAGAGAAATTGAAAAAAAAGCCAGGAAAGAATATTTAAATCCAATATAAGTTATCAATAAAATTGCCAGCAATATTCCAAAACTTTCTGCAAAACCATCTATTATAAGTGAATAAGATCCTATAGTTCGATGTCCTTTTTTCGGGATGTTATGCTGCAACGCAACATCTCTTGAAATAGATCCTGTTTTACCCCCAATCAAATTAGAAACTTTGGAACCAAAGACGCCAAATGAAGTTGGGATGAAAAATAAAAACAAGTTCTGAAAAGAAGCTATAAATGAGGAAATCGCAAGTCCATTTTTTAATTTTATATTTTTAATAATTTTAGAATAAATTAAGCTTATTATCAACCCCCCTGCAGCAATGGCAATTGTAAATAACCCTCCTATTTGTAAAATTGATAATCCTTTCTCTTTTAGAAAATATGGAAGAAAGAAAGCTATTAAAGCAGTAGAGAGAACGCCGAAGAAATCAGCAGTAAATATATTTCTTATATTTCTCTTCTTCAACTCATCAACTTTCATCTTAACCTCACGGCTTCCATCTTGCTATATTACACAAACCTCTTTTTATATATAACATCATGATGGTCAAAATCATCAAAAAGTATTTTATTATTTACTTTGTCAAATTGAAAAACCAAGACAAAGTGCCCTACATGAACTCTTTTTGAATCCTTCATATCATATCTTAAATTTTTATAATGCCCAATATCAGAAGAATTAATAATTTCAGTAATTTTATTCATAACTTGTCCATATAATTGCCTATTCTTTTTATACAATTTCCTAAGTATTCCCTGCAACTTCACAGAATATTCATAAGAATGCATTATCTCTCTATTTGTTTTCTTAACTCTTCTATAGAATCAAACTTGATATATTTGCCTTTTCTTATTTTCTGCAATTTTTTTACATACTCCGGCCTTAACTCCGGTTCAAGAAAGCTGTCGTGATATACTTTGGCGAGCATTGCAACTGCTTGCGACTTATTTTTCAAGCCAAATTTAGCCTTGACTATATTTATTATTCTGTCTTCTTTTTCACCAAGGTCTATTATGCTTTGAACCATTTTATAATGAGTTATAATGAGTTATAATGTTTATAAATTTTGCTAAAAATTAATTTCTACGGCTTCCATCGCGTCATTGTTCTCGGGAAGCCTATTGCATCCTTAATGCTTTCCAATCCACAAATCCATTTAATCAGTCTCTCTGTTCCTAATCCATATCCTCCATGAGGAACAGCCCCATAGCTATGGATATCAAAATAATATTCATAATCCTCAATCTTTTCTCCTTTTGCTTTCAATGATTTTTTTAGCTCGTCAAGGTTTGTATCCCTTACACTGCCTCCGATAAGTTCATGGTTATTTTCAGGACCAAGCATGTCAAATCCAAGTGCAGTCTTTGGGTTTTTTGGGTCTCTTGGTTTGTAGAAAGCCATTATCTCTTTAGGATAATTTGTTACAAAAACAGGAGTATCATAATCTTCCATGAATTTTTCTTCTTCAACTGTTCTTAGGTCTTTTCCCCAAGGAACATTTGTCTTCTTCTTTGTTTTAAGTGTTTTCAGAACTTCATCATAAGTAACTCTTGGGAATTTCTTTTTTAGACTTGGTTCAAGTTTTTTCCAGTCTCTTCCAAGAGATTCAAGCTCTTTTTTATTTTTTTCAAGAACTCTTTTTATAACGTGTTTTGTCATTTCTTCTGCATAATCCATAAGCTCAGGCAATGTAGCCCATGCAACTTCCATCTCAGCGTGCCAATATTCAGTAAGATGTCTTGTTGTCTTTGACTTTTCAGCTCTGAAGCTTGGAGCAATGCAATAAATCTTTTCAAGAGAATACATTGCAGCCTCAGCATATAACTGCCATGTTTGTGCCAGATACATTTTCCTGTCAAAATAATTAACTTCAAACATCGTTGGTCCGTCTTCAGCTCCACCAGGTATCAAGATAGGACTTTGAAATTCATAAAACTCTTTTCCATTAAAATATTCATGCAACGCGGTTGTAACAGTACTTCTTATTTTCAAAATAGCAGTCATCTTTCTGCTTCTCAGCCAAAGGTGCCTTCTGTCTCCGAGCAGTTCCTCATTAATATCCTTATTTATTGGAAAACTATCGCTTAATCCAATAATATTTACCTTGTCTGCCAAAATTTCATATCCTGTCGGTGCTCTTTTATCTTCTTTAATCTCTCCGATAATCTCAACCGAAGCTTCAACCTGCAATTTATCAATTTCGCTCCATTGCTTTTTGAAGTCTTCCTTTTTCAAAACACATTGGATTATATCACTTGCATCCCTCAACACCAAAAACTTAAGTTCATTGCTTCCCCGCTCTCTATGTATCCAACCACGAACAGCAACTTTGCCCTTACCTTTTTTCATTGCTTCTGA
>JBBDYV010000081.1:0-3120 GCA_040900515.1 Candidatus Pacearchaeota archaeon
CATCTCGGGATAGAAGCCAGGTGTTTTTGAGAAATGAACAGTTTTTCCTATTGCTTCTATAGAATGAGTGTCTTTTTCATCCTTATCTTTTTTGTTTGGTTTTTCTATGTATGTTGATTTTGAAAGATTGTAAGTTACTATTGTGCTTCCATAGCTCGATGTGAAATCAAATACTGCAAGATTTTCATACAGCCCAGGAATAGGTTGGAAAACAAAAGCCCCTTCATATTTTCCAAATTGCCTTCTTTGTCCTATTTCGTCATGAGTTGGCCGCTTTTCAGGGATTTCGTTGTATTTTTCAAGATTGTGAAGTATAAATGACTCAACATTTTTTGACATTCCATTTCTTGAAACTTCAAATACCGGTTCTTGAAGAACTCTTGAAAATTCTCTCATGTCCGGCCAAAATTTAAAGAAAAGGCGGTAGGTTAAGTCAGAATCTTTTAGATTATATGAAAAATATTTTTTCCAATCTGCTTCAGACATTTTTGATAATGACTTAAATTCAAAAATCTCTTTTGTATCACTGAGAAACTCTTTGGATACGTCATTCAATGATAGAGTTTCAGACTGCATGTACTGTGAGTAAGCAGTATCCACAAACTTGAGCAAGTCAACATGAACCAATCCATCTATTCTGCATGTCATTATAGCTCCGCGATGAAATGTTGGCTGTGAGCCATCAAGTCCGAGAGGTAATTTCATTTTATGATACTCTGCCCTTGCCTTTATGTATGGCATATCAAAACCATCGCTGAAATATCCTACAAGAAAATCCGGTTTGAGCTGTTTGACATAATGGACAAACTTCTCAAGTAATTGCTCTTCATTTTTCACATGTTCTACAAAATTAATTTTATTTTTTAATTCCGGTTTTTTGGATGTTATTACTTTTTTGAATCCATCGCTTACAAGAGAAATCATCAGTATTTCCCCCTTTCCAATTTGAAATTCATCAGTTTCTATGTCAAATGCAAGAACTTTTGGAGTGAAAGTTGAGTTTATGGAATTTGATGCTTCCTTAAATGAATTGAGTTTAAGACAGAAGTCAACTTCCATCGCCGAATCAATACCGCCAAACTCAAAACTGTTGTTCAAAACTTCTCCATCTATTTCATATTCATGCATCGGAATGAGTTTCTTTTCCATAATATAATGAGTTACAAAGCCGAGGTCATAACCGCGTCTTTTTTCTATTTCGGGAATGCCTAACTTGTCTGCAATATCATGCAAATCCTTGTAGTTTGTTGCGAATATTTTAAGGGCCTTTACATTTCTTCCAAGGAATTTTTTGCTGTGTATTTCAACTTTTTCCACCTTTGTCTTTCTTCCATTTGTGTCAAGCTGGATTTTTCCTACTTTTGAAACAAGCTTTTCAATATCTTTCTGTCCCAAGTCAGGTTTAAGAATTGCCCAGAAATAAACATCACAGCTGTCAATAACACAAACTCTCTTGCCTTTGTCATCTCTTCCAATTATCTTTGTGTAGTTTCTTCCCTCAAAATCAAAGTAATTATAGTCTATTGGGATAAAGGTGGTTTTCATATTTTTGAAAGACATTTGACTTATTTAAAATTAAGCAAGGTTGGCCTATGATATATGTCATGTGGCTACACAATTAAAATTCTTATAGTAAAGTTTATATACTCCTAAATAGTAACTACAATATGGGATGGGCAATAAGAAAACAGCACTATAAAAGAACCCTTAAAATAGAACCATTACCTGTTGGTAAGCTTGAGGAATTAAGCGGAAAAATAGAAAAAGAAGTTGAAGATAATGGAAATTTAAAAGGAAGGATAGATATAAGATGGAGTACTCAAGATTCTTTTTTTATGGAATATTACTTTATGGATTTTGTTTTTAAAGATCATGCTATTTTATCTGAAACTGAACCTATGGAATTGGCTATAGGCAATTTGAGATATTGCCTTCCACAATGTGATGTGAAACATTCTGAAATGGTAAGAACTTCTGTAAACCCTAAGATTTTTTCTAGCTCGATTGGAGTTTATGAAAAATCCAAAAAGCTGGAAGGACAAATATAAATAAAGCCCTGACTTTAAAAAGAGGATAAAATGGGACTTAATATACGTGAAATAATACCGAGAAGGGAAGCAGAAATTTCTGAGTTTAATAGTAAAATTCTTTGTGTTGATGCCTTTAATGCATTGTACCAGTTTCTTTCTTCAGTAAGGCAGCCAGACGGAACACCTCTCATGGATTCAAAAAAAAGAATAACAAGTCATCTTTCAGGAATTTTTTATAGGAATATTTCTCTGCTTGAAGAAGGAATGAAGCTGGTTTATGTTTTTGATGGAACTCCTCCTGCCTTGAAGGGGAGAACACATGAGATAAGAGAGGAAATAAGAGATGCGGCCAAAGGGAAATATGAGCAGGCTAAGGACATTGGAGATATTGATGCGATGAGAAGATATTCTTCTGGAATGATAAGGCTTGATTCTGAAATGATTGCAGAGAGCAAGAAACTTCTGATGGCAATGGGAATAGGAATTGTGCAGGCTCCGGGTGAAGGAGAGGCTGAAGCAGCTTATCTTGCAAGAATAAAGAAAGAAGTTTACGGCTCTGTCAGCCAGGATTATGATAGCTTGCTTTTCGGAGCCCCTCTTTTGATAAGAAATCTGACTCTTGCCAGAAGAAGGAAAACATTTTCAGGATATGTTGAAGTTAAACCAGAGATTATTGAATTGAGAAAAGTCCTGAATTTGCTGGAAATAAATCTTGATCAGCTTATTTGTTTGGGAATTTTGGTTGGAACAGATTACAATCCCAAAGGAATTCCAGGAATCGGACAGAAAAAAGCTCTGCAGTTAGTAAAAAAATACCAGCAGCCAGTTTTGATTTTCAATGCTGTTGAGGAACAGATGCTTTCCCTGCCTTCCGAAGACAAATTTGATTGGAAGCAGATATTTGAAATGTTTCATAAGCCAAATGTCAAAGATGCAGAAATAGAATTTCCGAAAATTGATGAGGACAAAATAAGGGAAATTCTTGTTAGCGAACATAATTTTTCAGGCGAAAGGGTTGAGAAGCAGCTTGAAAGACTAAAGGATATTAAGGAAAAGAGCAAACAGAAAAATCTGGGAAAGTGGTTTTGAT
>JBBDYV010000082.1:0-3049 GCA_040900515.1 Candidatus Pacearchaeota archaeon
TAAAAGAGAGTTTTTTACTATTTTAGACGGTTTTGTAGACGCTAAAAGGGGATAATTTTATACAAAAGTAGGGGGTGACATATGTCTGGTGGGAGCAAACTTTTCAAAAAGCTTATAAACAATAACCTGCCACATATGTCGTAGACCAAGTGGCAGGTTAGCCCTCTGCCGACTGCAAACGGGCTTCATGGCAGACTGCAAGGAGTGGCGTGACTGGGATGTTGGAAAGTCTCTATTCCGACGTTGACGTTTTGTCCGCTTTGATCTTGCATTTGCGAAATGGGTCAGGCCTTGATCGGAGCAGCCCTAAACATTTGTGTAGATGCTTAACGGGTCGCAAAGCCGAGAAAGATTAGAGGAAAACTTTTCCAGTTTTCCAGAGGCAAAACTCCGGGTCTACACCTTAATTTTATAATAGTAACAAAACATAAGTTTTATAAATAGGGCTTCTTCTAAAAAATATGGAAAAAGAACAGAAAAAATTCACATTCAGACAAAGATGGTTTCCATCATTGGAAGATGCTATAGATAATGATAATATAATGTCTTGCTTTGGAAGATGGGCGAGAACTTTGTTTGTTGGAGGATTTTTGGCTTGGACAGGATATCAAACAATAGGGAATAATATTGATTATTCTCAAGGACAAAGAGTTGGAGTCATAAATAAAGTTTCTGAAAAAGGTCTGATTTGGACAACAAAAGAAGGGCAATTATCTTTAGAAGGAAGAACAAGTACAGGTGAACCTACCGGAGCAGGCACTTGGGACTTTAGCATAGAAAAAGGAAGTAAAAATGCTGAAGATATTTATTCTCAAATAAAAAAATATATGGAAGATGGAAAAAGAGTTAAAATAAGTTACAATGAACCTTTTGCAACATGGCCATGGAGAAGCGAAACAAATTATTTGATTCAATCTGTTGAGCCTCTAAACAAATAACAGGAGAAATCACTAATTTAATAAACCTTTTTTCCCTTGTGTTGCAATGGTGAAAAGAGGGAAGAAGGGACAATTCTATCTTGTTGCGGGAATAATCATTTCTGTTCTCGCCATAGGCATCATCGCGGTTTCCAATTTTTCAAGAGGACAAGAAACGACAAACCTTCAGGAGATTGGAAAAGAAATAAGCATTGAAAGCGAAAAGGTTCTTGATTATGCACTTTACAACGGCAGAGAGACTGGGCAGGCTGCACAAGATTTCGCAGAAGATTACATAAACAATGTCAACAAAGAAGAATCATATTTTATTTTTGGGAATGATTTGTTGATTACAGTTACAGGATATTCTGAAACGGGAAAAACTGTTTCAATTAACGAACAGCAAATGCAATTAAATGCAGGGGAAGTTAAAAGCGAGGATTTTGCATCTTTGGGAAGCGATGTGACTTTAATGGTAGATGGGAAATATTATGAATTTGAGCTCAAACAGGGAAAGAACTTTTATTTTGTAATATTTGATGAAGAAGGAGGGGAAAATCATGTCATCACTAACGCATAAGAAGGGGATAGATAATGATGATAAGAATGATAGGTTAACAATTAAAAAATTTCAGATAGTTGTTCGCAGTTATTCCAATTAAAATATTCAAATGAAAATCAGCATAAAAAACAAGAAGGCAGTCAGTCTGATGATAGGATATGTTCTCCTTGTAACACTGGCAATAGTCATGTCTATAGTGGCATACAGCTTTTTGAAAACCTATGTTCCGGGAGGAGCAACGGAATGTCCCGACGGAGTTTCATTGTTTGTAAAAGAAGCAGGTTTCAATGGAACATACAATTCAACACACTCACAGTTGGTTATGATATTAAAAAATAACGGAAGATTCAATCTTCTTGGATATTATATTTTTGCAACAAATAATTCAAACCAGCCGATTGCGACAATCGACCTTTCTTCTTATTGGGCTGAAGGAGGATATAGAGTTGGGACAGGACAAGGAAGCTATATTTCTTTCGGGCAAGGAATAGGAAATTCTTTCACAACAAATGAAGAAGCTGTTCATGTATTTTACGTTCCTTTGGGGGTTGGAGAACTTTATTCCCTCAGTGTTACACCGACAAGAATTGAGGAAGAGGATAACAGGGAAAGATTTGTAAGCTGTAGTGGGGCAAGAGCGGAGCAGTTAGTGGGGGAGCAGAGTGTTCCATTTGAAGAACCTGTTTGTGGAAATGGAGCAATTGAGACAGGAGAAAAATGTGACGATAATAACTTAGATAACAATGATGGATGCTCAGCAACATGTCAGATAGAAATACCTCCTGAATGTAATAATAACAATATAGCAGAAGGAAATGAATTCTGTGACGGAACAGATTTGAATGGGGAAAGTTGTCAAACATTAGGTTATGACCTTGGAACATTATCCTGTAACATCCAGTGTGGATTTGATACAAACCAGTGTTCTGACTGTCCTGCAGGTCAAGTGCCTGATGGAAGCGGGGGATGTACATTGGTTGGAAATGGTATTTGTGATGCTGGAGAAACATGTTCAAACCCAGATTGCAATGGACAGCAGGCACAATGTAATGTTGGGTTTATTTGCCAAGATGGGGGTTGTGTTTCTGACGGAACATATGATATCGCAGACTATTGCAGGGACTTGGGAGTTGGATATACTAGTGGAACTTGTGCAGCAAATAACGGGGGGTGTGTAAATCAAGGAGGGGAATTAGCATCTGGAGGAAACATTTATTGTACTCCTTCATTAGGATGCTGTATACCTTCAAGTGCAGGTTAAAATAAGTTTATAAAATCAAAAATGCTGATTAAAGATATGAAAGAAAGGATAAATAGAAAAGGAGTTTCTCCAGTAATTGCAACTGTGCTTCTTGTTACAATGGTTGTTGTGATTGCATTGATAATTTTCCTTTGGTTCAGGAACATAAATGAAGAGGCTGTGACAAAATTCGAAGGGACAAATGTCAAAGTGGTTTGCAGAGACGTTGAATTTGAATCTAGTTACTCGGCTGGAACTGTTTATGTTTTGAACAGTGGAAGTGTTCCAATGTACAGCATGAAAATGAGAATTTATGAAGGAGGTAGTTAT
>JBBDYV010000083.1:0-3025 GCA_040900515.1 Candidatus Pacearchaeota archaeon
TAAGAGAACATCCAACTAAAGATAAAAAAACAAGAAAAAAATATATAAAAGATATGATAAGATATCTTAATAATTAAATTAAAAATGTCAAATCAGAGAAAACAACCAGAACTAAAGCCCCTTCTTGCAGAAAGGCTGAAACTGCTGATGCCAAATGAAAAAGATTTCACTGCCTTTCTTGAAATCCTAAAGCAGCCTACACAAAATTCAATCCGTTGCAACACATTAAAAATAACTCCAAACGAATTGATAAAACGATTAGATAGCAAAGGCTGGAAAATAGAACAACCCTTTTCCCAGTATCCGGAAATAATGATAATAAAAGGAAAATTTGCCAATAATAATGATAATATTAATAACGGAGTTTCTTCTTTTAACAATCATATCAATAAACGAGCGAACGGAGTGAGTGAGCCTAATATTATTGACTTAGAACCAGGCGAACTTGGCAGAAGTCTTGAGCATCTTCTTGGGTATTATTATGTTCAGGAAATTGCAAGCATGTTGCCTGTTCTAACTCTCAAGCCAAAGCCAAACGAACTCGTTCTTGATTTGGCTGCAGCACCAGGCTCAAAGACAACTCAAATAGCATCAGAAATGCAAAACACAGGAACAATAATAGCAAATGATGTAAATATAGGAAGAATAAGCATACTTGCCACAAACTTGGAAAGATGTGGAGTTTCAAATACTATAGTAACAAGAAAACAGGGATTTGATCTTTGCAGAAAACTAAATCAGCAGGGATTTCTCTTTGACAAGATTCTTTTGGATGCTCCATGCTCAGGAGAGGGAACATTAAGAAGCAGTAGAGCAACTTATGAAATGTGGAACATCAAATCAGTAAATAATCTTTCAAACATTCAAAAATCCCTCATTGCATCTTGCATAGATCTGCTAAAACTAAACGGAGAGCTAGTTTACAGCACATGCACTCACAGCCCGGAAGAAAACGAGGAGGTTATTGACTTTGCGTTGGAAAAGTTCGGAAATAAAATAAAAGTAGAAACAATTAAACTACCTGTCAAGTGTCGTATCGGATTAACAGAGTGGAATAATAAGGAATATAACAAAAGCGTAGAAAAAGCCTGCAGGATATATCCTCAAGACAATGACACAGAAGGCTTTTTCGTAGCAAAGTTGAGGAGGATAAGATGAAAAAGGTTATTTTTATAGCTGGCATGTCTGGAGGAAAAAGAGATATGTATATAATAAAAAAGAAACTGGTTGGATTTGAAGTCATTTACTTTCCATATAATGTGTGGTTGAATGATAGTATTACAAAATATTCAAAAGAATTAAAGAGATTTATTGATAGACTCAAACTAAAAAGAGGGGAAAAAGTTGGTATTATAGGAATAAGCGCGGGGGGAGTAATTGCAAGATATTATTTGGAATTTATTGATAATAAAAAGGTTGATAAATTGGTGACGGTTTGTTCGCCCTTTAAAGGTTCTTATTTTACAGTATTGGCTTCTTTTTTCTTGAGAAAACATAAAGGAATCCGTGACCTAAGAAAAGATAGTAAAATATTAAAAAAGATAAATAGAAAAAAATTTAATGACATAAAAGAAAAGAATTTTTATTGTATTTTAGACATTCTTATTCCTGGGGATTCTGGAAAAGGACTAAATCCAGAACATACATGGTTTTTCTTTCATAATATAATTCATTGGTGGCCTCCATTAATAAATAAAATGAGGAAATTTTTAGAATGAACCCAATAAAAATCCTAAACTCAAAAGAACATGGAGAGATAGAAAAGCAGCTAAAAGAGCAGTTTGGAATAAATCAAATTCAAGGAAAAATAATAAAATGGGGAACAGAGAGGCTTCTTCTATTCAGTGGCAGTTTGAGTGAAAAAGAAATAGAAAACCTTGAGCAGGATAAAGTGCCAATAGAAAAAATAGGATTTTATTTTGCAAAGATAATCAAAGATGAATTAAAACTTACAATAGAAGGAACTCAAGCATTGTCCCCCCAAATCACAAAGAATATTTATGACCTGAATTCTTCACAGGCAGAAGAATGGATGATGGGCCGCGAGCTTCAAATAAAAACAGGATTGTATGGCTTTATAGTAATGAGACATGGAAATGATTTGCTTGGATGTGGAAAAGCCTCCCAAGAAAAAATCACAAACTTTATTCCAAAACCAAGAAGACTTAAAAGCAGGCAATAACAAAAAGAAAAATGAACTATTTCAACAAATTTCAAAAATATGCCTTTAGACTGGAATTATTACAAGAATATAATGTTGAGAAAGAAGATAATTTTCAAAATAAAGAAGATTGAAAGTAAAGACTATCTAAATTCAAAAACCCAAAGATTTATAAGTAATGATATCTTTTAAGTATCAATTGATATATTAAAAGGATAAAATGCAACCAAAAGTAGAATTCAACAAAGAGAGCTTCATCGAAGGGAAAAAGAGATATCCCAATCTCAGCACTGTTTTCATGGTTGAGGGTTTTCTTAAAAAAAATAGAGATACTCCAATTAAAATTTCAGAGATGAAAAAAAGGCTTCCAAAGAAAATCATGCATCAGACATTAATTATAATTCTGGAATATTTATGGAGAAGCGGAAAAATCATTTATGGTCCAAAAGGAATTCAATGGATTTATTCAGAGCCAGAACATTTAAAAAAAATGTTCGAGAATTCTTTAGAGATATAAAATGTTTTTAGGAAAAGAAATAAGAATAATTTTAAAAGGACAAGCTAGAGATTGCTTTTTGGAACTTAAAAAGAGAAATGATAAAGAATCACAAATTCTACTTAAATCGATTGAAAGAATAAAAGGCATATTAATAAATAACCCCCAATACGGAGATCCAATAAGAAAAGAATTAATCCCACAATCCCTAAAAAACCAAGGAATAGGAAATCTTTATAGGATTGAACTTTCTAATTTTTGGAGAATGTTATATACTATTGAAGGAACCAGAGTGGAAATATTTCTTTTTGTCCTAAACATTATAGATCATCCAACTTATAATAAAGTATTTGGATACAAAAAATGAA
>JBBDYV010000084.1:0-3021 GCA_040900515.1 Candidatus Pacearchaeota archaeon
ATTTAACACTTTCCCAAATTAATTAATTTTCAT
Source organism: Candidatus Pacearchaeota archaeon (assembly GCA_040900515.1). Taxonomy (GTDB): domain Archaea; phylum Nanobdellota; class Nanobdellia; order Pacearchaeales; family GW2011-AR1; genus JAGVNG01. The sequence goes on from JBBDYV010000084.1 coordinate 34, forward strand.
GGAATCAAACCATGGTTTGCTGTAAAGGTTTGAGGGAATTGGCAAAATCTCTTCTCTGCTTCCCTGAACAATATATGTCACGATAAGTTTGTTGTTCTTTTTGTCTATCACAAGATTATCTACTTTGCATTTGCTCACATCAAAGTTTTTTCTGATTTCCTTTTCATCAATTATTTTGTTTGTTACTATAATTATTTTTTTCTGATATGTTCCTATACCCTTTGCCTCTAAAATCCTGTCAATTCCAAGTATCATCCAGACTCCAGTATAAAGAACCCCTGCAATAAGATAGTCTCCTATGCCTATTGTCAGTCCAAAAATGGCAAAAATCCATATGCTCACTGCTGTTGTAAATCCAAACACTCTGTCATTGCTCTTTATCAGTGCTCCTGCTCCAAGGAAACCTATACCTGTAACTATTGCGGCAAGAAGTCCAAATGGATCCGCCATATTTATCGCAACCGCAGTGATACCAAGAGAACATGCACCCAAAGAAACGAAGTTAAAAGTTCCAAAACCGACGGGATTGTGAGCTCTTTGTCTTTCCAACCCGAATATGAGCACAAACACAAATGTAATGCCAAATCTCAGAAATATTTCAGATGTTTCAACTGCCATAACAACTTCATTAAGAACCCCAATTTAAATATTTATATCTACTCAAAAATTGCTAAAATATTATTTGTACTCTGATAAAAACGCGGTGACAAAGGATACCAGCCATACATTCCTTCCCTATAATCGGTATGATATATTCTCCTGAAAACATTTCTAAATTGACAGTAATCAATAGGCCTTGCAAATCCAAAATCCACCATCATCTGCATTTTTTCTTTATCTATAAACTCACTCTTATCATGAGCAAGTGCTTTAAGATTCTCAAAGTCTTCATCTGTAAGATTTTCAGCACCTTTTGCCAGTATCGCTTGTTCCAAAATGTGCCTGCCCTCAGGTACTCTTTCAAATTGTCTTATTTCCGCTACAATATCTTTTTCCATAAAATTTCAGAATTAACTTGCTTTATAAAACTAACTTTTCTTTCTCAAAACCCCAAACCCTTCCCATGCAACAAACAAACCAAGAACGAACATAAGTATGGAGATACCTGCAAGAACAAAATTCCCGTTGCTTACAAATCCTGATGATGAAAATGTGAGATATATCAGAGCAGACATCGTTGTCACAAGAATAAATAGTGCTGGAATTATTATAAATTTGACACTTGTTTTTTTGGCAACAAGAAATGCAGCAACTCCTATAAGTGTTATTGATGCTATAAGCTGGTTTGAAGTTCCGAATAATCTCCACAACTCCTCATATGAACCTGTAACCGCCAAAATCCATGCTGGAACCAAAGTTATCAATGTTGTAACAACCCTATTTTTGATTTTTGGAAATAATGTTTCAGAAAGTACAAATCTCCCGAGTCTTGTTGAAGTATCAACAGATGTCAAAATAAACTGATTAACCATAAACGCGCCGAGAAGAGCCGCTATTCCAAATCCAATCAATGGCAGATTCAATTGTCCGACAATATTTCCGAATCCTTCTGAGAAAAGAACAATCCAACCTTTTTCAAGACTTACTTGGAAACCTCCTTCAATGCCAGCCCCCCATTTCAACCCTGCAATGGAAACGAGAATTACAAGAATTGCAAGGGTTGCTTCTCCTATCATGGAACCATAACCCACACTTCTTCCATGCGATTCTTTTGCAAGTTGTTTGCTTGTTGTCCCGGAAGCAACCAGCCCATGGAATCCTGAAATTGCTCCGCATGCAACTGTTATGAACAAAATTGGCCAAAGAGGAAATACACTTCCACTAATGTATGCAGGAGCATTTATTGAAGGGTTTATTATTGCAATGGCAACTAATCCCAGAATTAATATCAATCCCATTTGAATTGCACTTAGGAAATCTCTCGGTCTAAGTAAAGCCCACACAGGAGTTACTGAAGCAAAAAAGGCGTACATCATAATTATTGATATCCAAATATTCTTTACTATTGCAGCACTGAAGGGTAGAGTTATTGGATACATGTTTCCTATCCAGACAAAAAAGAAAACAAAAATAATTGCAATAAGGGATGAAATTTTATCATTCCATTTGTATTTTTGTGTCCCAATTCCAAGAACTATCGCGATGAGGGTTATTCCTACAAGAGGTATAACCAAATCAGGTTTTTCCACAATACTTTCTGCGGACGAAACTGCAAAAACAGTTATTATAAGAATTAAAGTAATCCAAATCATGAGTCCAAAAACCCATCCTGCTCGTGAATTAAGGTATTTTTTGACAATCACCGCAACTCCCTTTGCCTTATTTCTCACAGATGCAATAAGGGAAACATAATCATGCATTGCTCCTATAAACACCACCCCAATAAGAACCCATAACACAGTAGGCAACCAACCAAAATAACTTACCGCAAGTATTGGTCCTATTATGGGGCCTGCTCCAGCAATAGATGCAAAGTGATGTCCTATAAGGAAAGGCCTTTTTGAAGGAGAATAATCAATATTATCTCTTTGTGTTACTGCAGGTGTTTTGTGTTTGTCTGAAATTTTCAGTTTATTTTCTATAAATTTTGAATAAAATCTGTATCCCAAAAAAAGCCACAATGCAGCAATTAAAAGTATTATTAAAGCGTTCATTTTTTCTTTCTAAATTATTAAAAAAAGCAAATATAAAAACTTAACCTTATTATTTCCTTTATGAAAAAGAGTTTTAATGAATGTTGTTATAATGTTCTCATAAAAGTTCCATACGGCAAAGTAACTACCTACAAGGAGATAGCTCGCGCTCTTCACAGCAAGGCATACAGGGCAGTTGGGAATGCAATGAACAAAAACCCCCATGCTTATCCAATTTCATCGGAGGCAGTTAGAAATCGGCATTCAGGGAGTAGGGGAGATTCAAAAAGAGCCGGCGGTTTCGTTTTAGTTCCATGTCATAGAGTCGTAAATAGCAATGGGTTTGTCGGACAAT
>JBBDYV010000085.1:0-3018 GCA_040900515.1 Candidatus Pacearchaeota archaeon
AAAAGTGACAGATTGACCTTGATAACTTGTAGTGTATGATAGTGTAGGATTTTCACAATCATCTAATGTATAAAAGACCTCATAATTCCCTCTTGCCAAATTAAAGAAAATATATCCGTTGCTGTCAAGGAAAAGAGTATCTCCATATTGAACAGTTCCCCTTGAGATAGATTCATAATCCTCAAGAATCAATGCCTGACGGGTTTTTGTTCCTGTCTGTGTTATAATAAGAATGACAATCAATGCAAGAATTACTACAATAGAAATAGTCAAAATAATATTTGTTTTTTTAGAGCCGTCCGCCTGATTTGCATGTAAATATCCTGGATGTGGGTGTTGCATATCTTTTCTCCTCTTTTTCCTTTCATATAGTAGCAAAGCTGTTTTATAAATATTTTCTTTTCCTTTGCCTTAAGAAATTCAAACCTTAATTAAGGACAGGCTTGCCTTAATTGCCGAATAAACTTTTTTCAGAATTTCCTTCAAGGTTGCTTTTCTTGCCTTGCACTAAAATCTCTATAATATTTCTTAATCCCTACGCGTCATATTTAAATATTGATTAACTTCATATCTTCATGCACCAAAATCCGCCCAGAGAGAATTACTTTTACCTCGCAGCCGCGCTTATTGGACTGGTTGTTGGGAAATAATATTTAAAGAAACCAATGAATTAGTTTAGATTACAAGTTTGAAAAATTTCTTAATTCTGCAAAATCATCTCTAGTTTGCGAATTACATCTTTTGAAGATATATTATCCATTGATTTATCTATGTGGTTTGTAGAGACTACAAATTCTTTGTTGTTGTATGGAGCAAATTTAGAGGGACGTGTAGGTCCATATAATCCTATTACTTTTGCTCCGACCGCATCAGAAAGATGAATTAATCCGGTATCAGGACCAACAACTACCTTTGATTTTGAAGCTATTTCACAAAAATTCTCCAAATTGATCGAGAATTCATGTTTAGAAACCAAGTTTATAACCCCTTTACCTTCTATAGCCTTAGATTCTTCATATTCCTTTGGAGAACCTATTAAGACAGGAGCATAACCTCTAGTTTTGCAATACTTGGTAATTGATTTGTTTCCTTCAATATTCCATTTCTTAGTTGACCTTCCTGCTCCTAAAACAATTATAGTATAATTTTCTGGCAACGTAATTTCTTCTCCCGATAACTTAATAGGCCTTCTTTGTGACAGCAGATTTAATCTAAAACTAACTTTTTTAGGTATTTTTAGAAAATCAGCAAATTGTAGATTTCTCTCCACTACATGAAGATCTTTTTTATAAGGAAGGTAATCCAAATTTATTTGTTTATTACAATCTATTGAATCTATTCTAAATCTTTTTGGAATAATTGCAAAAGAATACGTTTCTCCTTGAAGGTAATATTCCAAAACTCTTTTTTCAAATTGTTTTCTTTTATCCAAATCCAGAAGAAACTTCCCCACAAAATCTTTTTCTCGATATATCTCATATCTTTCTTTATCAAAAGATTCTTTAATAGGTTTTATAAGGAATTTTACTAATCCCTCAAATAAAGGTTGTAATGAAAAAGATGTTGCTTTTTGTTCAGAACTTATTATTGGAACAACCACTTCATATCCTTTATAAGATTCCTTTAAACTATGTAGCAATGGTAATGTAAATACTAAGTCTCCAATTCCTATTTGAGGAGCAAATAATATTTTGTTTCCCACTGAATTTTTATATTGTTTATTCTTCATTTTCTATCACTCTTAAATTTTCATTTAAGCTATCTAATCTTTCGGACTGATTTAAGGCTCTACGGATATTTCTAACCACATAGTTTTTTATTAGACTATATTTTAATAAAGATTTAATTAATTTTGATTCTTTTTCACTAAGTTTATTTCCCGATGATGCAAGTCCTTGGGAGAGGTATTTCAAACTCCCCTTAGAATATTCTGGAAATCTTGTTGTTCCTATAAACAACAAAGGGATTTGCAATTCCATAATCCTTTTAGAAATTTTTATAGTCTCTTTATCTATAATTTTAGGGACATTTTTATTCCAAATGAGGTTAGAAGTATTCAGATCTCCATGAATTATTGTTTCTGGTAATGATTGAATTCTTTCGCTAACATTTTCTCTAATTAAGTCTTGAATTACTTTTAACGCAAAACTATGATTCCTATGGGAATTGATTAAATCTAGTGAAATGGCTAAAAGATTGCTTTCACTCAAGTGTCTAGATTCAGTTATCAAAGGCTCCTTTAATAAAGGATTATATAACAGAAATTCTCCTAAATTATAATGTAAATGTTGAATAAAATTCCCCATATATCTAAAAAAGTTAGGATTTCTTTCACGAATGACTGTTCCTCTCAAATATTCTTCTAATCCATATAACCCATCCTTTAGTTCAAGTGAAAACTTTCCATTATCTGATCTTGGAATAAACTTAGAAAACATTTCTGGATAATTGTTGGAAATTTTTGCTAATACCTCTACTTTGAGGATATCTTGCCCTTGGTATTTTAGAACATATTCTCTATTGGAGTCTGTTTTTAGATAATAAACTCCAAATTTCGCACGACCTCCACTCAAAGGTTTAATTTCAGCAGTGGTTAATGAAAATTTATATTTTATCTCATTAACTAATTTTTCTAAATCCTTTTCAGTTAATGATTCTCTAACAAAAACACTGGACGGGAGCGAATATTGGATAGTTTTTCCTTTCAAATTTTCTTGAGCATACTCCAAATTTTTTTCTAAATTGGAAATTGGCTGAAAATTTATATTTCCTTCCCTTATGATAATCAATCTGTTAGTTATTCCTCTTAATTTAACTGATTTATAATCTGAAATAACTACACTATTGTCACACTTATCGAATTTTACATTTCCTAATGAATAGGAAAAATTATTTCCTTCCCTAAACGAATTAACTTTGCCAGACAGCTTCAATTTAGAGGATTTGTAAATGTGAAAGTGTGCTTCACATTTCCCGCTTCCATTTTTGTACATTTCTTCTTTATTTGGATCTATAAAA
>JBBDYV010000086.1:0-2976 GCA_040900515.1 Candidatus Pacearchaeota archaeon
ATATCTATATCTTCCATGAGTGCGGAAGGAAATGACGGAAAAATAAAAGATGTGAACAGAGAACTCGCAAGACAAATGAAAATTCTTTCTGAAATATCAAGAAGATATGACCTTCCGGTTATAATAACAAATCAGGTTTATTCAGGATTTTTGTCAAAAGAAGAACTTGAGAAAGGAGCAGAGAAAAAAACAAGTCTTGTCGGGGGGGATTTGATGAAATACTGGAGCAAATGCATAATAGAATTAAGAACATCAAACAATGACAGCTCTAAGAGGAAAGCAGTAATTCTTAAACACCGAAGTCTTCCTGTAACTGAAATAAATTTTGAGATAAGAAATGAGGGTATTTTTAAACGTGGCTGGTTGTAAAAATTCCACAAAAACTCTTTATTCATTCTGTTATAAATACAATAAATTATTAATATAGAAAGAAATTCATTAAAATTGTGCCTTGACTATCCTTAAAATAATCTACAAAAAGAAAAATAACCCGCTTTTAGTAACTTAGTCGTGATTATCAAAGAATTTAAATAAAATACAACCTTTGTTTTATTAATAGGGTAAAAATGGCAACAGAAAGGGGCGAAAATCTTAAATTTGAAATCATAAAAAAGATTTCTGATGTTAGTTTCAAATATCAAAATATCAACAATATATCCAAGCTTGACGGAAGTTCTCCTCCAAGCGTGTTTGTGGGAAGCAAGTTGCATTACCCTCTTGTGAATGTTGGAATTCTTAGTCCTTTGAACAGAGATGAGGATGCATGGGTTTATGATAAACCAAAGTTCTGGGCTGAAAACAACTTCCAGGTCAATGATGTTGTAAAGCTAAGAGATAGTTTGCTTAATTCAAGATTTCAGTCAAATGTTACAGATGTAAGATACAATAAAAAATTCCTTGATTTATCCCAGGAGATAGCAGTTGCTTCCAAGCCTGTTGATATTGAAATAGAGCTGAAAAACAAAATTAGCATAGGCAGAGAGAAAGATAGGGTTTTGACCCCGCATGGAATGCGTGGAAGTGTAAAAAATGCAAAAATAGTTTCTAATGTCAAAGTTGACAGAAAACTTGACAAAATTATGAATGATGACATAAAAGCATCTGCTGCAATAAAAGTTCTATATAAAAATAATTTTGATGAATATCTTCTTAGCAAAATATTGAGCATTGGTGTTCTCGGACTGAAGAAAAACAGAAAACTTGTTCCAACAAGATGGAGTATAACTGCAACTGATGATGCCCTTGGGAAGCAGCTGCTCGAAAATGTGAAGAAATACAAATGGATTGAGAATTATGAACTATTTTACGGGAGCTTTTTGGGAAATCATTATCTCATTCTTTTATTCCCAAGTGTTTGGAGCTATGAGTTGTTTGAGTTGTACCTCCCAGGCTCATCATGGAATCAATCAAACAGAATAAGGGCATCGACTGATTTTGAACCTTTTTCAGGAAGAAAAGAATATGCAACCGCAACTGCAGGCGGATATTATGCCTCGAGACTGCCGATAATTGAATACCTAAACAAGATAAAGAGGCAGGCAGGGGTTCTTGCAATAAGAATTGAAACTCCAAGTTATTGGGCTAGTCTCGGCGTGTGGGTTGTGAGAGAGAGTGTTAGAAAAGCTCTTGCAAACAAAATGCTTGACTTCACAAGAATGGAAGAACTGCTTGAAAGCTCGACAAAAGTAGGAATGATAAAGTTTGGATATGATAATTCAGATATTTTAAAGAGAAGCAAACTTGTTGAACAAGTTAAAACCCAGAGAAGTTTGGGGGATTGGTTGTGATTACTTTTTTCTAACCATATCATTTCTATAAATGATTATTCTTCCGTGTTCTGTCCCTATAATAATATCATCATCCCCATCTCCATCTATATCTGAAGTTTTTATTTGGGTTATTGCCGTACTATTATCTGTATCAGATTTAAGTTTACCTATTTCCCCAAAATTACTGAAAGAATACATTTCAGATTTATTGTAGTTTTCCTGGTCTTTTTCTTTGGGAAAATAAGTTGAATCGTCGCATCTTGTCCCAAACAAACTCAATGTTCCTGCCAAAGCAAGTGTTGCAAGTATTTTTTTCATATCTTCCAAATAAATTATCTGTTTTTAAACTTTATGAATTATTAGAATTATTGTTTTGATTTTCAGCTTCCAACTCCTTCTTCTTCCGATATTCCTCGAGTCTTTGTTTGTTTATTTCGCAATTGGGATTGAAGCAGAAAATCCATGGCCTTTTGCCTTTCTGGATTGATATCAGCATCGGCCACTGACATGAATTGCATAATTTTTCTGTTTTTTTGATTAATCCGAATGGAGGAAGAGAGAAAGTTGTTTTGCATTCGGGATATGCATTGCAAGCAACAAAGAATTTCCGGTTTTTTCTTGAATATGTTATTGCTAAACTGCCTTTTCCACATGAAGGACAAAGCATTATTTTATTTTGCTCTTTTTCAGTTGCTCTCACTTCGTCCTGGGCCTGCATGAGCTCTTGCCCTATTTTATTTCCTTCCTTCTCAAATTGTTTTATTATTTTTATTATTGTTTCTTGTGCTTTTGCCTTGACTGCCTCTTCTTTCTTTTCAAGGTCTTTTTTTGACTGAAGAATCTGATCCATTTCCTTCTCAAAAGAACGTGTTAGCTGTTCGTCAATTATTATTGGGGAATGTTTTTCAAGAGTTGATATTAAGGAGATACCAAGGGGAGTTGCCTCTATGCTTTTTTCTTTTATGTAACCCCTGTCATAAAGTGTTTCCAGTATTGAAGATCTGGTTGCTTTTGTTCCAAGATTTCTTTTTTCAAGTTCTGAGACTATAGAGGCAGGGGAGAAACGTCTTGGAGGCTGTGTTTCTTTTTCTTCAATTCTTGAGTTTTTTATTTTTATATTTCCTTCAATATCCGGAAGTATTTTATCGGACATTTTTGTAGGATATATCTCCATCCATCCTTTGTTTTTTACTGAGCTTCCTTTTGC
>JBBDYV010000087.1:0-2929 GCA_040900515.1 Candidatus Pacearchaeota archaeon
TCATTCGTCAGGAGGGAAGTGCCAAATGAAAGGAAATAAAAGATTTTCATTCATTCGCTATGGCGATTTCCGAGAAATAAATTCGAGTCATGGTAGGCATATCAAATGAAACCTGAATTTTATAGGAAAGTTTTGAAAAACGGAATGACTGTGATTCTTGAGAAGAGGAAATTTCCAGTTGTTGGAGTGGGTCTTGCCATAAAAACAGGGGGAATACATGAAAAAGAGCAAGAAAAAGGAATTTCACATTTTATTGAGCATATGCTGTATAAGGGAACAAAAAAAAGATCAAGCAAGCAAATTGCAGATGAAATAGAGGGAAGAGGCGGAGAAATAAATGGATTTACTTCTGAAACAATCACAGCATACTGGTGCAAGATTTCATCTAATCATCTTAATGTTGCCCTTGAAGTTCTCACAGATATGATGAAAAATTCTGTCTTTGACAAAAAGGAATTTGAAAAAGAAAGGAAAGTCATATTTGAGGAAATAAAAATGAGGAAGGACAATCCTACAAGATACGCGCTTGATCAGATACACTCATTCCTTTATGAAAAGCCGTTCGGAATAGACTTGATAGGGACTTATGAAAGCATGAACTCAATAACCCGGGAGAAAATGCTTATACATTTCCATGAAATTTATCAGCCAAACAATATGATTTTATGTGTTGTCGGTGACGCGGATTTTTCAAAAATTGTTGAATTTGCGGAAAGAAATTTCGGCAGCAAAAAAGGCAGACTTCCAAAAGCAATTGTTAAGGAAAAAAATGAAGTAAAGATTGAGAAAAGAAAAGGGATAGATCAAGTGAATATGGTTTTTGCATACCACTCTCCCCGGGCAAATGAAAAAGAGAGTTATGCGGCAATGGTGCTGAATACTTTGATGGCGGGGGGAATGTCTTCCAGACTTTTTTCAGAGATAAGGGAAAAGAGAAATCTTGCATATGCTGTAAAAGGATATACTGATATAAACAAGGAATTTTCAAGCACACTTATTTATGTCGGGACAACAAAAGAAAAAATGAATGAAGTGAAAGAGTTGATTCTGAAGGAATTTAGGAAAGTTTCTAAAAAACTTACAGAAAAAGAGCTTACACAAGCAAAAGAGAATATTATAGGCAACACACTCATCTCTGTGGAGGATTCTTCAAATCAGATGATTCAGCTTCTTACATGGGAAATTGCCGATGGAAATGCAGGAAATTTCTACAAGTTTGAAGATAACATAAAAAAGGTTACTGCAGAAGAAGTAAGAATACTTGCAAAAAAAGCCACGGAAAAATACAGTTTCTTTGCGCTTGTCCCAGAGTAGATTTATAAATTATTTAATTATCATTACAACATGGAAAAATTAAACCCAAAGCTTTTATTATTGATTCTTTCAGATATTCTCATAATAAGCAGTTTTGGATTAATTGGTCCGATATTTGCTGTATTCATAACCGGAGGATTGGCAGGAGGAACGCTTGTTACGGCCGGACTTGCAACAGCGATATTTTTGGTTGTTAAATCTGTTGTTCAATTGCCATTATCAAGGTTTTTTATTGATAAAGAAAAACATAAAACCCGCTCCCTTCTGCTTGGTACTTTTCTTATAATTTCAGTTCCCTTTATTTATGCTTTTGCAAAAGACATTTACCTTATTTTTATTGCCCAAGCTGTATATGGTTTGGGGGCTGCCATGGCATATCCTGCATGGTTTAGTTTGTTTACAACATATATGAATAAAAAACACAAAGGATTTGAATATACATTATGGAGTACTGGTGTCGGAATTGGGGGTGCCATTGCAGCTTATGTCGGTGCAGAAGTTGCAGATTTATTAGGATTTAAATCATTATTCTTTGTTGTCGGAGGGATAGCCTTCTTAGGATTTTTGCTTTTGATAATTCTTGATAGAATAGACGGCAAAGGCGGAAAAACTTCTTTGAAGTATGTTTTAAAACACAGAGTGAAGAAATAATTAATATAACTCTCTTTTACAGAAGCATATATATATCAATTTTTATATATAATTAAAGTTGAGTTGAAATGAACAATAGAAAGAGTGTGAGTTTGGTTTTTGTTGTTGGAATTTTAATAATACTTTCCTTCTCCTTTGTTTCTGCATCCTGGCTTGGCGATTTTTTTGATAGTGTTTGGTCTCAAATAACCGGAAAGGCAACTCTTGGAACATGTTCAGGAGATGTTACTGCTTACTGCCATGGGTTCGACCAGGCATATTCAAGTGGCGGAGCAGAATGCGACGCTGAATCTGCATGTCAATGGAGTGATTATGATGGATGGTGTACAGCAAAAACAGATTATTGTGCTACTTTAACATCTTCAGAATCATGCCAAGCACAGTCAGGATGTTCATGGAGTGAGACATCAACTAATCTAACACCAACATGTCCTGAAGGATATAATTGCTTAAATTCAGATAGCCCAAAAACAACATTTACTTTTAATAATACTAATTACGACGTAGAATTAATATATGCTTCGTCTAAAGAAGCACACATAAAAGTCATCAATAAAATAACATTATTAAGCCAATCAAAAACAGTCAATAAATTATCCAATGTAAATATTGCTGGCTTAAACGTTTATCTTAAAGACTCAAAAGTTCAAAAATTTAGCCCTGATGTTAATATCGAATTAAAGCTTGGCGTATTTGGATATTCTCCTTCTGTTTCAATTTCTGCTGAGCCTACTTCTATAAATCCAGGAAATTCTTCTGTCCTTACATGGGAATCTGAGAATGTCAATTCTTGCATTGCTTCAGGAGCATGGGGAGGAACAAAACCAACAATAGGATTTGAAAGAGTTTATCCTAATTCAAATTCAATTTATTCTTTGACATGCACTGGGGGTGATGGGACATCTGTAAGTTCTATAAATATAAATGTGAATACATTCAGATGTTCTTATTTAAAAACTTCCAG
>JBBDYV010000088.1:0-4423 GCA_040900515.1 Candidatus Pacearchaeota archaeon
GGCAATAAACGCCCCCGCCAGGAATCGAACCTGGAGGCCCGTAAGGGCCCGGTTAACCTGTTTTATTTATTAAAACTCAAGACCATTGCAATACCATTATGCGACGGAGGCAAGGATAGTATTCTTCGGGATTCCTCTTTATTTAAATTTAACTGGTAAGAGATATATTTTTCTCTTTGGACAAACGACTTGATTGTTTTTCTTATATTAAACAAGTCTTCTATAAGGTTAGATAAATCATTTAAGAATAGTCTGCTACCAGAATGAAAAATAATTGTTTTGTTTTTTCTTACACATCCATCAGTTACAAAAACTCCTAACAAAAAAGATATCTTATCTTCCCTTGAACCATTAAAAACAATGAGAGGAATTTTTAATTTATCTCTTTTTACTCCTATAGGAAACCCTAAATTAACTATTTTATCAAAAACTTCTTTGGAATAACTATTAAATTCGTATATTCTTTTTCTGTTTTGTCTTTCACGCGGGTGGAAATTGCCCTTTACTTTAAATATTTTATAAAATAAATCCTCAAAAATCTTCATTATTTTTTCATTAGTGTTGCAAAATCCTGTCACATAATCATAATAAGTATTTGATCCTCTTTTTTTGCTATGTATAGATAAATGTCCGTCTCCCGATAACATCCCTAAGAAAAGAGCCAAGTCTTTATTTGACATTAGGGAATAAATGTTGTAAACTATATATAAATTACTTTCACAATCCAAACAGCCTTTTCCACCATGACTTTTTGACTTCAACCATTTGACCGGTTTCGTCGATAACTTCATGTGTTATGACTGGTTTGTCCTGAAGAATAGGAGCTTCATGTGCCATTTCCTGATTTGCAAGTTCTATGGCTTTTTCAACAGAAAATTTTTGGTATCCCTGTTTTATCAAGGCCCATTTGAGTGATTCAGAAGTATAACCCTTTTTTATATTTTTTTTAAAATAATCAGCAATTCTTCTTACGTGATTGGTTTCTCCCATGTAAGAATGATATTTTCTGAGTTTAAAAAATTAGTTATGCTTTGTTAATATCATAGTAACTAGTTTTTAAGGGGCTTAGCAAAAGAATAATGGCGAACTTTTAGAAAAATTTTAAAATTTAGGAAAGATTGATTAAATTAATATTAATAAAAATCTATAAGATTAACATTAAGGTTATCATAAATAGAATTTCTTTAGATAGTTTATGTTTATTTTATTCCGTATGGATTGTGGGAATGAGCAAAAAGTGCGGCTTCATTCAGTCTGTGTTTTGACTCGGCATAAAGAGTCATTATTTTCTCTCCTTTTTTTACCTTGTCTCCAACATGCTTATGCAAATAAATTCCTGAGCCTTTGTCAATAGGGCATCCCGCCATTCTCGCAAGGGCACTTATCAGTTTGTTGTCAATTTCCGCAACTTTTCCTCCTTTCTTTGAATGGATGCCTTCTGTGAATTTTCCTATTTTTAGTTTCTTAAGATTTCCATTCTGGGCTTTTATTATTTCCTTGAACTTTTCGTATGCTTTTCCTGAGTACAATATTTCCCTCGCCATTTCAATTCCTTTTCCATGCTTTGCCTTTCCGGTCATTTCAAAAATTGTTCCTGCTTGCAAAAGGGCTTTGTCTTGCAAATCTTTTGGTCCTTTTTTATTTTCAAGAATTTTTATTATGTCCATCAGCTCCAAGGCAGGACCTATTCCATTTCCTATAGGTTGGCTTCCGTCTGTTATCAGGCATTTTAATTTTTTCTTAAAATATCTTCCTAAATATTCAAATTTTTTCTCAAGGGCTTCCGCATGCTTCTTGCTCAATTTTGCAGTTTTACCATATGGAATGTCTATGAGAATGTATTTGCTTCCGACGGCGAGTTTTTTTGACATTATTGAGGCGATGAGCTGGGCTTCGGGATCTATATTAAGAATTTTTTCTATCTTTATTATTTTATTATCCGCGGGAACTATTTTTAAAGAACCTCCCCAAACAATGCATGCTCCTGTTTTCTTTATTATTTTCTTCAAGTCAGCCATGTTAAACTCAACGTCAGCAATAGTTTCAATGACATCTGCTGTTCCTGCTGCACTTGTTATCGCTCTTGAAGATGTTTTTGGGAATATCAACCCTGCTGCCGCACATATTGGAATCACAAGAGGAGTTGTTCTGTTTCCAGGAACTCCCCCAACAGAATGTTTGTCAACAACATATTTATCGCTGAGTTTCATGACTTCCCCGGTTTTCAGAATGGCTTTAATGAGATAGATTATTTCCTTCATGTTCATGCCCTTTTCATACATGGCAGAAACAAAGAGGGCTATTTCTGGTTCAGACAGGGAATTGTTTGAGACGTCTTTTATTATTTCGTTTACCTCATTTTCCGACAGGATTTTTCCGTTCAGTTTCTTTTTTATCAAAACCAAGCTTTTTGATGGAGGGAGAAATGAAATATCAACTTTTTGACCGTGTTTTAGATTTAGTCTTTTTCTTATTTCATCTGATATACCGACTTCATCTTTTGCAACTATTTTATCAACCAGATTTATTATTGTGGATATTTGCTTAGGAGGATTTGAAAATGTTTCAAGTGAAACTCTGTCTGTAGCCCTCAGCCCCATATCTTCTGCCGTATGAGAGTTTAACATAACTAAAGGAATGCCAGCTGTTAGTTTTAGAAACTTAACTTTTAATTCCATTTTTCATCTCTTTTTAAAAAATTCTCCTTGTTTAAACTTAAACTCAAATATAATTTAAAAACTCTTTTATGCTGCACATACAGTTAAGATTTTGGATGCTGGTCTGGTTGTATAAGAAGTCCGGGCATTTTCTTGTTTCTATAAACTTCCAGAACAATAAGTAAATAACCTATTATCAATGGTCCAAGTATGAATCCCAGAATACCAAATAAAAATATTCCCCCAATCATCCCTATAAGCATCAAAGCTGAGTTAATCTGTGTTCTTCTTGCAAGCATTATAGGCCTGAGGAAATTATCTACAACATTTGAGATAAGTCCAAAGACAGTCACACCGAAGGCTGGAACACTTCCCTGTGTAACAAGAACGTATATTGCAACAGGAACCCATACAATAGTTGTCCCAATAATTGGAAGTATTCCTAATGCAACTGCAATAAGAGTAAGGAAAAGGGCATTTGGAACCTTGAAAATGTAGAATCCAAGTCCCACAGAAATACCCTGAATAAGACCAATAACAACCTGCCCGTAAAGAACACTAGAAGTTATTCCCTTTGAATATTCAAATATTTTATTTTCAACTTCTTTTGAAAATGGAAGGAGACTTTTTATGTAAACAATAATTTCTTCCTTGTCACGCAGAACGTAAAAGAAAGTAAATGCCATAACCAAAAATTGCAGGACAAGAGTTGGGAAATCAAGTATCAGCCGTGCGAAGGAGTTAACAAGGAAATTGGCAGTGTTGGATGTGAATGATTGGATTATTGAAACAAGTTCGGCAGAAATTCCTTCAGAAGAAAACAAAACAGGGAAAACTGTTTTGAGGGGGGTAACCAGATCAAAATTCAAAGCTGCCTGATATATTTTGAAAGACTGTGCTATGATTATCGGAGTGAGGAACCAGAAAGGGAGGATAATAAGGAGTGTGAGAGCCGTGCTGATTATCCCTGCAGAAAGATTTTTGGATTTTGTTTTCTTATGTAGCCACGCATATATCGGACCAAAAATGAATGCCAAGAGAATTCCCAAAATTATCGACATTAAAATAGGCTTGACAAGAAGAAATGTTAGAACTACAAGCACTATAAGAAGAATAGAAGTCATCACTCTTTTGAAATATGCATCGTCCATCATTTTAAAATTTTGATAATTTGCAGACGATTATAAAGAGTAATTAAAATTTATAAAGCTTGGCTTTTAGAGTAAGGTTTATAAGTTAAAATCTTTATTTTCTATAATGAATTTTATAAAAGAGATTTTTAATGGAAAGGTAAGCGAGTCTTCTCACAGGCAATTCGTGCGTTTTGGAAAGGGAGAATATAGAGGAAGGGCGATTTTGGGGTTGTGGAAAACCGCAAAAGGTATCAAGCTGAAAAGCAGCTTTGAATTTGTTAATAATTTTGTTTTGTTTGCGGCAGAGCTAGAAGAAATTTCTTTCAGTGGAAGCATCTGGAGCAAAGACGAGCTTCCCGGACTGTCGGGAAAGAAAAAAGAAGGTAAAATAATATACGAAGTCAAAAACATAAACAGCAGTCAGGTAAAATCTTTGGCTGATAAGGCATATTATTTTCTTCTTAGTGGAGAAGGAAGCAGCATAAAACTTAAGATAAAGGGTAAGCTTCCAAAACCCGGAAAGGGAGAAGGGAAAGTTGATGAAAAATTCTGTCAAATGGAGATGGATGAAAAATATTACAAGGCTGTGAAGGATGATTTCTTCTGGGATATGCCAGAGGGAAAGAAAATAAG
>JBBDYV010000088.1:4523-16419 GCA_040900515.1 Candidatus Pacearchaeota archaeon
ACAAGGCTGTGAAGGATGATTTCTTCTGGGATATGCCAGAGGGAAAGAAAATAAGTGTGGTGCACAGATTCATAATCTCAGAGATAATACCCCCAAAAGAAGAAACTTTGTCCAAGAGCGGTCAAAGTAAAGAAAAAGATTTTGCCAAGATAAGAGAAATGGCGAAAAGAAGCGGCAAAATCATAAGGATTGCCAATGTTGACGGCAAAGAAATCAGAAGCGAAAAGGAATTTGAAGCCTAATGGTTGAAAACCTTTAAAAAGGCGTTTTTTCTCATTAATTTATCCAGGGTAAGTTAAAATGAATATCTTCGCCGTAATACAAAATATAACAAATGGCAGCACCGAAAGCACCGAGGAGAGGAAGTCTACAATTTTGGCCAAGGAAAAGAGCCAATAAATTACTACCCAGTGTAAACTGGAGAGCCATACCTGATTTAAATAATTCTAAAGGACTTAAGGGTTTTATATGTTATAAAGCTGGAATGGCTTCTGCTTTCGTCAAGAATAACACAGAGTATTCAATGACTAAAGGAAAGAAGATTGTTCTTCCTGTAACAATAATGGAATGCCCCCCTATGAAAATCCTTTCAGTGAGATTTTACAAAGACGGCAAAGTCAATGCCGAAATTCTTGCAGACAATGTTGACAAAGAGTTGAAAAGTGTTATAAAACTTCCAAAAAACAAGCATGGAAAAATAGAAGATGTAAAAGATTATGATGATGTAAGGGTTGTTGTTTATTCCCAAGTAAAAAAAACAGGAATAAAGAAAACTCCGGATATTATTGAAATCGGACTTTCGGGAAGCCTTGAAGAAAAAATTAACTTTGCTAAGAATAAAGTTAACAAGGAAATTTTTGTATCAGAAGTATTTGACAAGGGTTTTTTGGCTGATGCGAGAGGGTTGACAAAAGGGAAGGGACTTTCGGGAGCTGTTTCAAGATTTGGAATAACTCTTAAGCAGCATAAATCGGAAAAAGGAAGAAGAAAACCAGGTTCATTGGGGCCATGGCATCCTGCAAGAGTCACATTTAGAGTTCCCATGGCAGGGCAGTTGGGAATGTTTACAAGGGCAGTTTATAATAACAAAATAATTCAGATAGGAAAAGCCGAAAATGAGCCCGCACTAAAGGGAATAACAAATTACGGAGACGTAAAAACAGATTATCTTGTAATACATGGTTCAATACAGGGTCCCCACAAGAGACAGATACTTCTCACATATCCTCTAAGAAAAACAAAAAGGCAGGACAGGGAAAATTACGAGTTTATAGACTTGAGATAAAAATGAAAGAAAATAAATTTTCAGTCATTCGCCAGAAGGGAAGTGTCAAATGAAAACAGATATTTTAGACATAAACGGAAAGAAAGCAGGAACAATAGAACTTCCTGATGCATTTTCAAAAACGGTAAGGGAGGATTTGATTCAAAAAGTTTTAGAAGCAAAGAAACACAAGCAGCCATATGCTCCTTATTTCATGGCTGGAAGACAGCATTCCGCAAGCGGAAGAATTGTCCATAGAAGACATGTATGGAGAAGTGGATATGGAAGAGGTCAGTCCCGTGTTCCCCGTAAAACAATGTCACGAAGGGGAAGTCAGTTCAACTGGATTGCTGCAGAAATTCCTTTTGCAGTCGGTGGAAGAAGAGCTCATCCCCCAAAAATTATTTCAATGCTTACAAGAATGAAAATAAACAAGAAAGAGATGAAGGTTGCTCTGGAATCAGCGTTGAGTGCGACGGCAAATGAAAGAATTGTCATAAGGAGATATGAGAGACTTGAAGGACAGAAGTTCGAGAGACTTCCTGTTGTTGTTGAATCAAATCTTGTTACCCTCAAGACAAAGGAATTTATTTCAAGTCTGAAGAAAATATTGGGAGAAAAAATATTTGATGTAGCCATGAAAATGACAAAGATAAGGAGCGGAAGGGGAAAAATGAGGGGAAGAAAATATAAAAGCACCGCAGGAGCACTTGTTGTTTTAGGAAAGGGAGAGGCTATGAAAGCAAAGGTTATCGATTCAAAAAGTGTTGATAATTTAGGGGTTGCTGATTTGGCGAAGGGTGGACCTGGAAGAATAGTGATTTATACTGAAAAGGCAATCAGAGATCTTCAGGAAAAGTTGGAGGGAAAAAGAAAATGAGTTTGAAACCGGTAGCTACTGAAAAAGCAATAATGATGGTAGAGAGCCAGAATGTTCTGACATTTGAAACCGAAAGAATAATGTCAAAGCCAAACATAAGAAAAGAAATAGAGGAACTTTTTGGTGTGAAGGTTCAGAAGGTAAGAGTTATGAACAGTGTAAACAAAAAATATGTTTATGTTAAATTAAAAAAGGAATTTCCAGCCATTGATGTGGCTACAAAATTGGGATTGATATAAAATGAAAACAATAGAAACACAAACAGAAAACACTGAAGTAAGACATCATTGGAAGCCTATGGAAGAATATAAAATAGATTATAGAGATGTTCCGAATTTACGAGGAGATGGAGAAGGAAGTAGAATAGATGCTATCAAAAAAATTCCTCCTAACAAATATATTGTTTTACATTCAAGTGGTCGTGTTGAAAATTATCTTGAAGAAATAGAAAATCTAAGAAAAGAAGGATTAGATATAGGAAAAGGAGATTGTCAATATGGATGGAAAATGCCCACCAAAAAAAGAAAAAGGGAGTTGAGAATATTTAGGAGAAGTTAATATGGGAAAAAGGATAATTTCACAGGCAAGAGGAAAGGGAAGCTTTTCATACAGGGTAAAGAGGAAAGCTTTTGTTTACAGGTTGCAATATCCCCGAGAGTTGAAAGGACAGGGAACTGTTCTTAATTTGATAAACTCTCCTGCTCACAGTGCCCCTATTGCGAGAATAAAATATGACAAAGGAATATTTTACATTCCTGCATTTAAAGGAATGATTGAAGGACAAAAAATAATGTTTGAAGGAAACGAAATCAGTGGAGGGAATATTTTGAAGCTGAGAGACATTCCTGTAAAGACAAATGTGTATAATATAGAATCAAAGCCTGGCGATGGCGGAATTTTCATAAAAACAGCAGGAAGTTCTGCAACTGTCAGCAGAGTTGGAGAAAAGGAAATCCTAATTTTCCTCCCATCAAAAAAAGAAAGGGGATTTCATCCCGACTGCAGGGCAATTGTGGGGGTTGTTGCAGGAGCAGGAAGACTTGACAAGCCAATACTCAAAGCAGGAAAGAAACACCATATGACAAAGGCAAGAGGAAAACTTTGGCCAAGAACATCTGCGGTAAAGATGAACGTTATCGATCATCCATTCGGATCCGGAAGGGGAAAGAGAATAAAGAGCAAGATAGCAAAGAGAAACGCTCCACCAGGAAGAAGAGTTGGACACTTAAGACCAAAGAGGACAGGAAAGAGATAAGAAAATAAAATGATAACAAATAAATTTGGTTCAAAAACGGAAAAGAAAGTATTAATGCACAAGATAGACTGGCTCGAAGTTAGTGGCAATTTTAATAAGAGTTTAATAGTTAAAAATAATTTAAATGCGACCGAAGATAGGATAATATCAGAATAAAATGGAACTAAAAAGAAAAGAATTTTTATATCGTGGAAAGACACTTGACGAGCTGAAAGCTTTGGATGTGAGAGAGTTTGCAAAATATTTGAAGTCAAGGCAGAGAAGAAGTGTATTGAGGCAGTTCCAGGATGTTGAAAAATTCGTAAGTATGGCCAAGGCCAAGGAAGCAAAGGGAAAGAAATTGAGAACTCACAAGAGAGACTTGATAATTGTTCCTGGAATGGTCGGAATGAAGATTCAGATTTACGATGGACATGCTTTCATACCTATAGAAATAACAGGAGAGATGCTTGGGCACAGATTTGGAGAATTTGCAGCAACGAGAAAGAAAGTTTCTCATGGAACTGCAGGAATCGGAGCAACCAAAGGATCAAAGGCAAAGGCCAAGTAAGAAACCAAATGACAGAAAATAAATTTTCAATCATTCGTCAAAGGAGAAATGCCAAATGACAGAAAAAAATTATAACCCTGAACAGAAACATACAAAGGCGATGGAAAAAAGCAGCAGGGTAAACAAAATGGAAGAAAAAAAGATAGTTGAAACTTCCAAACACAATACAAAAACAGAAGCACCTGCAGAAGAGAAGAAAGAAGAAGTCAAGAAGGAAACAAAGAAGCCTGAAAAAAAGAAAAAAACCGAGGCTGTTGTGAGAGGAATAAGTGTCCCAATATCAAGCAAGCAGTCATTTGCAATAAGCAAGTTCATAAAAAACAAAAGTATAGAAAGAGCAATAAGAGAACTTGAAGAAGTCCTTGTGCATAAGAGAGCTCTTCCTATGAAAGGAGAGATTCCGCATCGAAAGGGAAAGGGAATGATGTCGGGAAGATACCCAAGAAATTCAATAAGGGAGTTCATAAAATTGCTTAAGAGTCTGAATGCAAATGCAACGGCAAATGAAATATCAAATCCATTCATATACCAGGCTTTCGGGAACTTTGCATCGAGGCCTTATGGAAGATTCGGGAGGGTAAGGAAGAAGAGAACTCATGTAACAATCACAGCCAGAGAGAAAACTTCGTCCAGGCTTGGCCAAAGTAAGGAAAAAACTTCGTCCAGGCTTGGCCAAAGTAAGGAAAAAAGCAATGGAGGAAATAAATAATTTAAAATGGAAGAGAAAAAAGTTGTAAAATTCAAGAAAGAAGAATTTGCAGTCAGGGAATATATAAAAGAATCACTTGGAAAGGGAAAAGTCAGCAGAGTGAAAATAGAATATACTCCAATCGGTGAAAAAATAATTGTCTCGACAAACAAACCAGGACTGGTTATAGGAAGAAGAGGGGAGAAAATATTCGAACTTACAAGAATCCTGAAAGAAAGATTCAAGCTTGAAAATCCACAGATAGAAATTGATGAGATTATGATGCCAGAATACGACGCACAAATAATGGCAGACGATATTGCTCTAGGATTGGAAAAATTCGGGCCTTTGAAATTTAAAGTTATAGCATACAAAGCTCTCCAAAGAATAATGGGAGCGGGTGCTTTGGGTGTTGAAATAAGGCTCAGCGGAAAAATTCCAAGCTCAAGGGCAAAAAGCTGGAGGTTTGCCCAGGGATATTTGAAGAAAGTAGGAGATAGTGCTAAAGTTGTTGACAGAGCCCAATCAATTGCAATGACAAGGCCAGGAGTTGTCGGAGTAAAGGTTGAAATACTATCCCCAACAGCGATATTAAAAGACAAAATAGAAATAAACGATGATCTCATGAGAAAACTTAATGAAAATATTCAGAAAATGATGGAAATAAAAGAGATAGTGGAAAAGAAAAAACCAAGGAGAGTGAAGAAGTAAAATGGCATCATTAAAATTCAAGGACATGGTCAAAATGGATGAAAAGGAAAGGGAAGAAAAGATGAAGGAACTTAAAATTGAACTCGTGAAATCAAAGGCTGGAGCAAACAAAGCGGGAAGCTCGAAGGGAAAGCAGATAAAAAAAATGATTGCAAAAATATTAATGCTCAATTCAAAACATGGAAATATGTCCAAAATGCGGTCTGCCTAAGCAGGCCTGTGTATGTGAGCAGATTGTAAAAAGTTCACAGAAAATAAAGGTAACGACGGATAAGAAGACGTACGGAAAAATCGTAACTGTCGTTACGGGATTCGATGCGGGAATTGATGTCAAACAGATCGCAAAAGCTCTCAAAAACGAGCTTGCTTGCGGCGGAACATATAAGAATGGGATAATAGAACTCCAGGGAGATCACATGAAGAAGATAAAGGACGCGTTGGTTGGCCTTGGGTTTGACAGAGAATCCATAGACTAAACACACACAAAAACAGAAAATGAAAGTAAACATGAATATTTACAATCATTCGTTTTCAGGAGAAACCAAATGAAAGAAAAGGAAAAAATACTAAAAGGAACTCGCTCAAATGTCGAGTTAGAAAAAGAAAGAAAAATGCAAAAATCAAAAATAGCTGGAGCTGTGTGCAATGATCCCGACTGCCATATCCATGGCAATTTAAAGACAAGGGGAAGATTCTTCGAAGGAAAAGTCACAAGCAAATTTTACAAGAGGGTTGCCATAGAATTTGAAAGGACAGTTTATATAAGAAAATATGAGAGGTATAAAAAATCAAGAACAAAAATACATGCAAGACTTCCAAATTGCATGAAGGATATGATAAATATAGGAGATTACATAAGAGTTCAGGAATGCAGACCATTGAGCAAAATAATTCACTTTGCAGTCATCGAAAAAATAAGGGATGCTGACAAAATAACCGAAATGGAGACAAAAACAAAATGAAAGTAAATAAATTTGCAGTCATTCGTGCTTCCTCGGACGCCGGAGGCTCGAAATGAAAGTAAACAGGAATATTTACAATAATTCGTTTTCAGGAGAAACCAAATGAAAGCAATAAGTGCAAGAGGAACGAGAGGATTAAACATTGGAGCAAAGATGGTTGCTGCCGACAATAGCGGAGCAAAAATTGTGAGACTTGTTGCAGTTAAGGGAGGGAAAGGAACAAAGGGAAGACAATTTTCAGCGAAAATAGCAGATATGGTAAAAGTCAGCGTCAGAAAAGGAATTCCGGACATGAAGGGAAAAGTTTTCGATGCTATTCTTGTAAGACAGAGAAAATCTTACAGGAGACTTAATGGAGAAAGGGTTGCGTTCGAAGACAATGCGGTAGCTATACTCAAGGATGAAAAGGCAAATCCAAAGGGGACACAAATAAAAGGACCTGTTGCAAGGGAAGTTATGGAGAGATGGCCTACAGTGGCAAAGATTGCGGCAATAGTATACTAAACACAAAAATAAAATGAAAAAACAATTTTCAAACAAATGGAAAGGCAGCAAACAGCCTAGAAAGAAAAGAAAGTATTCAGCCAAAGCTCCATTGCATATAAAGAGAAAATTCATGGCTGCAAATCTTTCAAAAGAACTTAGAAAGAAATACGGAAGAAGGAACACTGTGATAAGATTTGGAGACAAAGTCAGAATAACTGGAGGGAAATTCAGGAAGAAAGAAGGAAAGGTAACAAAGGTTTTCATGAAAATAAGCAAAATAGTGGTTGAAGGAATACAGATTAAGAAGAGAGATGGTTCAAAAGTTGATTTAAAACTTAGCCCTTCAAAGGTGCAGATAATTGAACTCAACTTAGAAAAAAACAGGGAAAAGAACATGAAAAAAGAAACAAACATAAATCAGGATAAAAAAGAAAGAGAACGTCCAGGCGTGGCCGTTCTAAAGGAGGAAAAAAAGTAAGATGGCCTATTTGAAAAGACAGTCCATGCCAAAAACATGGCCTATACCAAGGAAAGGTAATGCATACATAATCAAGCCAATGGCAGAGCTTTCAAAAAGCATTCCTCTTCTTATTGTTTTGAGAGACTTGCTTAAAGTAGCCCAAAACAGAAAAGAAACAAAGAGAGCTTTGCACTTGAAACAGATCCTATTAAATAGAAAAGAAGTTAGAGATGAAAAGGCGGCACTTCATTTGTTTGATATTATCTCTCTCGTTCCAATGAAAAAAAATTATAGAGTAGGACTTTCAAAGGAAGGAAAATTTGAAATAAAAGAAATAAAAAATGAAGAAAGCCATAAAAAGATTGCAAAGATAATTGACAAAAAAACATTGCGAGGAAAGAAAACTCAGCTGAATCTCAGCGACGGAAGAAATTTCCTTTCAGACATAAAATGCAAAGTCAGCGATTCTGTTTTGATAAACCTCAATGAATCAAAAATAGAAAAATGCATCCCTCTTAAGGAAGGAGCGAGAATTTTAATAATGGCGGGAAAGCACATAGGGGAATCAGGGGTTGTAAAGGCTATGGATGAAAAGAAGAAAATGGCAAATGTTGAAAATGGGGACACAAAAACAATAGTTAATGTATTAATTAAACAGCTTATTGCAGTTGAATAAAAATGAAAACAGAAAATAATGAAAATATTATGAGAAAAATAAGAATTGAAAAAGTAATATTTGGTATAGGGGGAACTGGAGAAGAACTAGAAAAAGGATTTAAGCTTCTCAAAATCATCACAAACA
The DNA here is from genome assembly GCA_040900515.1 of Candidatus Pacearchaeota archaeon. Classification (GTDB taxonomy): domain Archaea; phylum Nanobdellota; class Nanobdellia; order Pacearchaeales; family GW2011-AR1; genus JAGVNG01. Next base: position 12,582 of record JBBDYV010000088.1, read on the forward strand.
GAACTCCTGCTAAGAAAAAGTCAAACAAGAGAATCCCTGAACTAGGAGTAAGGCCGGGATTGTTTGTGGGAGCAATAGTTACAATTAGGAAGGACATTGAAAATGTTCTAAAAAGACTTCTTTCAAGTGTGGATAACACTCTGAAAAAGAGTCAGGTTATGGAAAACGGATTTTCATTTGGAATAAAGGAATACATTGAAATCCCTGGAATGGAATATCAGAGAGATATAGGAATAAAGGGACTTGATGTGACTGTAGTTTTCATGCGAACAGGCAAGAGAGTTGGTCTGAAAAAAGTTAAGAGGGGAAAAATTCCAAAACGACACAGAATAGGCCAGGAAGAAATAATCAAATTCATGGAAGAAAAATTCAACACAAAATTTATGGGAGGAACAAAAGAATAAAATGACCGCAAGCGACTGGAGAAAAACACTCAAGAATCTTGAAAACAAGCCCGTGAAAGCACAAAGGTTTTTGAAGCATAATAAACCTAAGGAAAGAACGACGGGAATTGCAAAGAAGAAATGCGAACGTTGCGGCAGGTTCGGTGCACACATAAAATCATACGGCCTGAATTTATGCAGGCACTGCTTCAGAGAAGTAGCGGAGGAAATAGGATTCAAGAAATACTCATAAATAATAACTAAAAATAAACACAAAAAACAAAAATGTCACAAGATATAGTTTCAGATGCATTAAATATGATGAAGAACGCCAAGAAGGCGGGAAAGACAGAAGTAGAAATCAAGAAAATATCAAATCTGCTTATAGAAGTATTGAAGATAATGAAGCAGAAAGATGCAATTAAAAAATATAAGATAAATGCACAGGAAAAGACAGTTGAAATAACTCTTGGAGATTTTTCAGAATGCAAAGCAATAAAACCAAGATTTACCGTCGACAAGGCACAGATAGAGAAATACAGAAGAAGATTCCTTCCTGCAAGAAATATTGGAACGGTAATAATTTCGACAAACAAGGGATTGCTTACTCATGAAGAGGCAGCAGAGGAAAAAATAGGGGGGTGCCTTATAGCATACTTTTACTAAAATGAATAAACTAAAATTAAAATTTTGTAAATTTGACTTAAGGAGTTAAGATGAAAAAAGAATATATTCAAACTATAAAGATTCCTGAGGGAGTTGAAGTGGAAATAAGAGATCATAATAAAATTACTGTGAAGGGACCTCAGGGAGAAAGTTCAAAAGAATTCAAAGTAAATAACCTAACTTTTGAAAAGAAAGGCGATGAGATAGTTATAGGAAACAAGAAGGCGACAAAGAACGAGAAGAAAATGATAAACACAATAAGGGCTCATGTAAAAAATATGCTGGCAGGTATTTTGGAAAAATTTGAGTACAAGTTGAAAGTATGCTACAATCATTTTCCATTCACTGTTGAAATTAAAGGGAAAGAGGCTGTGATAAAAAACTTCCTTGGAGAAAAAGTACCAAGAAAAGTTATGATTCCTGATGGTGTCGAAGTGAAAATTGAAAAGGAAATAATAACTATAACATCAAATGACAAAGAGATTGCAGGGCAGGCTGCGGCAAACCTTGAAACTGCAACAAAAATAAGACTGAGAGACAGAAGAATTTTCCAAGATGGAATTTTCATAACAAGTAAAGGCGGGAAGGAAATATAATGAAATTTTTAAGAAGAAACACAGATAGGCATTCCAAGTTGGGAAGCAATAGGAAAAAGAAACAGAAGTGGAGAAGACCCACTGGAAGGCATAACAAAATGAGAGATAAAAAAAGAGGTTATCCTGCTGTTGTCAGCGTCGGATACAGGGAAAGTTCAAAAGTTAGAGGGAATGTAAGAGATATGAAGCCTGTTTATGTAATGAATGTCAGAGATGTTGAAAAGATAGGAAAAGGAGAGATAGGAATTGTTGGAAAGGTTGGGATGAAGAAGAAAATGGAAATTGCCAAAAAGGCCGAGGAAGCAAAGGTAATGCTTTATAATTTGAATGTGAAAAAATTCCTAGAAGAAAATAAAATGAAGGGAGAAAAAGGAAAATGAACTTGAAAAAAAAGAAGGCATTATCCGCAAAAACTTTGGGGGTTGGGAAAAACAAAATTGTTTTTGTAAAATCTAGAATTGATGAAATAAAGGAAGCTATAACAAAACAAGATATAAGGGATTTGTTCAGCGAGGGAGCTATAATTGTAAAGCCGGCTGAAGGAAGAAGGAAATCCACAAAAATAAGGAAAAGGAGAAGTGTTGGAAACGTCAGAAAGAAAATAAAAGAAAGAAAAAGAAAATATATTATCATGACAAGAAAACTCAGAAGGCACCTTGCAGATGTTGGGAATAAGGTAGAATTTAACACAGAGCAGACAAAAGAAATAAGGAAAAAAATAAAGAACAAGGAATTCAAGAACAAGGCAGGATTTGCGGATTATCTGAAAACATTCAACACTAAGTAAACCAAAAACAAATTAATCAAGAAAAATGAAAAAAGTCGATAAACGAAGAAGAAGGGAAGGGAAGACAGACTACAAAAAAAGAATAAATCTTCTTAAAGGCGAGAGCCCGAGAATAATTTTGAGAAAAACAAATAGGTATCTTATAACCCAATATGTAAAAAGCATTGAGGCACAGGATAAAATTGAGATTGGGTTGAATTCTTCTGCCCTTCTTGAATACGGATGGCCTGAAAGCGCAGTTGGAAGCCTTAAATCAGTTACTGCAGCATATCTTCTTGGAATGCTTCTTGGAAAAAAAATAAGCGACAAGAAAAGTGTTCCTATAATTGATTTGGGTATGTTAAAAATAGTGCATAAATCAAGCATTTTTGGATTTATCAAGGGACTTATTGATTCCGGAATTAAAATTGATACAAAAGAAGGAATATTCCCAGAAGAAAGCAGGATAAAGGGAGAACATCTTAAGAATAAAGTTCCGTTTGAGGAAATTAAATCAAAAATAATGTCTTCGAAAGGGGAAAAAGCAAAATGACAAAGAAAGAAATGGAAGATATAAAGAAAACAGTGAAAGCTCATAAAGGATTTTCCGAAGAGGAAAGTCTGGAAAAGGCAGAGAAAATAACAGAAGTTACTGAAGAAATGATAAAGGAAGAAATTGGAAAGGAAATTGATGAAGATAAAAAGGAAAAAGATATTATCCTAAAGGAAATAGAGGAAACTAAAAAGGTGGCAGTTCCCGTTGAAAAAGCAGTTAGAATGAGGGGGGAGAAAAGCAGAGAGGAAATAATTTCCGGATGGGACCCAAAAACCCAGCTTGGAAGAGATGTCAAAAACGGCAAAGTAAAAAGTATTGATGAAATATTAAGTAAAGATAAAAAAATACTTGAGTCTGAAATCGTTGATTATCTTTTGAATCTAAAATCAGATCTTATAGCAATAGGACAGTCTAAGGGAAAGTTTGGAGGAGGAAAGAGAAGGGCATGGAGGCAAACTCAGAGAAAAACACAGGAAGGAAACATCCCAAGCTTCTCGACGATGGCAATTGTAGGAGATGAAAACGGGCATGTTGGAGCTGGTTCGGGAAAGGCAAAGGAGACATTGCCTGCAAGAGATAAATCGATAAGGAAAGCAAAGTTGAATATATTCAGAATAGAAAGAGGATGTTCAAGTTTCGATTGTTTATGTAATGAAGCCCATACAGTTCCATTTATTGTCAAGGGAAAATCAGGAGGAGTAAGAGTTGCTTTGATTCCTGCTCCACAGGGAACAGGGCTTGTTGTTGCAAATGAACTGAAAAAGGTTTTGAAGCTTGCAGGAGTAAAAGATGTATACAGCAAAACATTCGGAAACAAGAGAACAAGTTTCAATCTTGTCAAAGCATGCATAGACGCCTTGAAAAAAACAGC
>JBBDYV010000088.1:16519-20326 GCA_040900515.1 Candidatus Pacearchaeota archaeon
GGGGATGTGAATTTGAGGGGGGATGTTAAGGAAACATTCAACAGATTAAATTTGAGAAACAAATATAACTGCATGGTATTCAGCAACCCAACGAAGGAACAGGAAGGAATGATAAAAAAAGTTTCGGATTTGATTGCCTTCGGGGAAATTACAGAGGAAACATTCAAAAAACTTAATGAGAAAAGGGGAAACAAGAAATATCCAAACTTTTTCAGGCTTCATCCTCCAAGAAAAGGATTGAGAAGTAGCAAACTTCATTTTCCAAAGGGTGTGCTTGGAAATCATGGAAATAAAATAAATGAACTGATTGAGAAGATGCTGTAAAATGGAAAAAATATTAATGTTAAAATTTAATTTGGTCGAAGGGGTTAGTTTGGTTAATGAAAAGTTTAATTATAGGCACATAAGGAATTTTTTGGTTAACACTTACTTAAATAAACGAGTTAACAGTAGTGAGCGAGTGAAATAAAAATGAGACTAAAAAAAAGAAGAAAATCATCAAGAATGCATGGAAGGGGCGCTGGAAGCCATGGGTGGGGATTCAGAAAGAAGCACAAGAAGTCGGGACATAGAGGAGGAAAAGGAATGGCTGGAAGTGGAAAGAGAGCTGATCAGAAAAAGAGTCTTATCCTAAAACTTTATGGAAATGAATATTTCGGAAAGCAGGGAATAACAAGCAGAAAAACAAAGAGGGACACAAGAAAAAGAATAAGCCTCTTGGACATAGATTCAAACATTGACAGCTATATTAAAAATGGAAGTGCAAAGAAAGGAAAAGATGGAATTGAAGTCAGTCTTGAGAATTATAAGATTCTTGGAAGTTTCAAAAACTATGTTCCAAAAAACAAGCTGATTATAACGGCAAAAGAAGCCTCAAAAACAGCGATTGAGACGGTAAGAAAAGCCGGAGGAAAAATCATTATTTTGAAGAAGAGTAAGTCTGCTGAAGAAGGCAGAGTTTCAAAAGATAATAGTGATGAATAATCCTATTAACAACCTGATAAAATGATAATAAAAGAATTTCATTCTAATATCAAAAATTATAAGCTTTTGTGCTTAGATTTAAAAATATAATTAACAAAATATTATAATAAAATGGCCCAGCTAAAAAACATATTTGGTTTAATTCCAGAGGTTAGAAAGCCTGATGAGAAAAAGTTAAGTTTCAATGTGAAGTTGAAGTGGACTTTGATTATTCTAGGGGCTTTCTTTGTTTTGGCAAACATTCCGCTTTACGGACTGAGTGAATATGCATTGCAGCAATTTGAATATCTCGCGATTATTCTTGGAACAGATTTCGGGAGCATAATCTCTCTCGGAATTGGACCAATAGTAATGGCTTCCATTATATTGCAGTTGCTTACAGGCTCTGGAATTTTGAATATAGATACAACAACCGTCGATGGAAAGAAATTTTTCCAGGGATTGCAGAAAATGCTTGTTCTGTTCTTCATAATATTTGAAGCATTAGTTTATGTTTTGATGCAGGGATTGCAGGCATCTCCTGGTTTTGCGCCATTGCTTATTTTACAGCTTATTCTTGGAGGAATTGCAATATTCTATATGGACGAGGTTACGCAAAAATGGGGATTTGGTTCCGGAGTAAGTTTGTTCATAGCAGCAGGAGTTTCATGGAGAATTATAACAAGTGCATTCCAATTCGTAAATCAGCAGGGAAGAAACTGTCTTGTTGACTTTGCAAACACTGCCTGTTCCGGTAAAGTTCTTGTTATGATACAGTCTCTGATAAACAGATATCCTGTTGAATTTCTCTCTGCATTTGCAGCAATACTTGCAACACTTGTAATATTTCTTCTGGTTGTTTGGGCACAATCGTTAAAGGTTGAAATTCCGCTTTCTATGGGAAGACTGAGAGGATATACTATGAAGTGGCCTTTGTCTTTCTTCTATGCTTCTGTTATTCCTGTTATTCTTACTGCTGCTCTTGTAGCAAACCTTCAGTTGTTTGGGGGAATATTTGAAAATGCGGCAGCGCAATGTGCAGCAGGAACCTGTGGCGGTTTGGCAAAGTTTGCATCTTATTTCTCGTGGCTGGGAAGTTTTGTCAACGGACAGGCTGTTTCTGGATTGGCTTTCTGGATGGGTTCCACAAATATACTTGAATTGGTTATAAGGGGGGGATTGCTTCCAATATTCCTTGTTCAGGGACTAACACACATTCTGTTCTTCATGCTTTTCTCAACAGTATTCGCTATGTTTTGGGTAAAGACATCTGGAATGGATGCAAAAAGCCAGGCACATAAAATTTCCAGTTCAGGGTTACAGGTTGCCGGCTTCAGACAGGATGAAAGAATACTTGAAAGCATTTTAGATAGATACATAATGCCATTGACAGTCATGGGAGGACTTGCAATAGGATTGCTTGCTGCAGTTACGGATCTTCTTGGAGCATTGGTTTCGGGAACAGCAATTCTTTTGGTAATAATGATAATGTTCCAGTTCTACCAGAATATTGCACAGCAGCATCAAGTTGATATGAATCCTTCATTCAGAAAGTTCTTTGGTAGTTAAAAAATAAATGTTACATTTAAAAGAATAAATAGCTTTAGATAAAAATGAAAGAAAGAAATAATAAAAAGAATATAAAATTAAAAGAGGAGTTTAATCCTGCGACAATACAATATGAACCAGTATTGCCTGTCAAAAAAAGCAAAACAAAGTTAAAAGTCAGACTTAATTGGAAAGTTATTTCAATATTAATCATAATTATTTTATTTTTATATGCCTTATTTTCAGGTTGGTTAAATTTAGGTTCAATTGGACCATTCCCTGTATCACCAGCGGATTGGTTCAAACCATAAACAAAAATGGAAGAAATGGAAAAAAAAGGCGAGGGAAGTTTCACACCGATAATAATAGTTATGATTTTATCCCTTGTTATTGCATTTTTCTGGGATAAACTTGAATTTATAAGAAACAGTGTTAATGCTGTCCTTTCTCCAACTGCTGGATTTCTTCTTAACTGGAATTTAACTGCAGGAATGTTCATTATAGTTATTCTTCTTTCATTAATAATAACTGTAATACAGAAATATGCAACGGATCAGAAAACACTTAAGGAAATGAAAGATCAACAAAAAAAGTTGAATGAAGAGGCAAAAAAAGTGAGAGATAATCCTGAAAAAATGATGGAAATACAGAAGGAAAGCATGAAATTTATGGTTCCTATGATGAAGCTGAGCATGAGGGCACTTGTATTCACAGGAATTCCATTCATATTGTTTTTCAGGTGGTTTAATGATTTCTTTATTGCTGTTGGAGATCCGAGATTTTTTGGTTTCATGAGCTGGTTGTTTTTCTACATAGTGTTTTCGATAGTATTCAGCAGCATATTCAGAAAGATTTTAAAAGTTGTCTAGTGGTTTTTCTTTTAGAAAAAGAAAAGCTAACATGTAAAAGAAAACTAAATTTGCAAAATGGAAAAAAATCAGGAAGAATTAATGATTAAGTTCAGTGTTTTCGAACAGCAGATAAGACAGATACAGCAACAGCTGGAAGTCATTGAAAGAAGCATTGTTGAGATGAGTTCCTTGCAATTTGGAATGGACGAATTCAAAGATTCAGAGGGAAAAGAAATCCTCGCACAAATTGGAAAAAACATATTTTTGAAAGCCAAAGTTGCATCTGAGGATCTTATAGTTGATATCGGCAACGGAAACTTTGTAAAAAAGGATATCGAAGGAACAAAAAAGTTAATCGGCGAGCAGACTAAAAAGCTTGAAAATATAAGGGATGAACTCAACTCTGCATTGGATGGAATAAATCAGGAAATGACTAATCTTGTTT
>JBBDYV010000089.1:0-2914 GCA_040900515.1 Candidatus Pacearchaeota archaeon
GTATGAATTCAAACGCTGGATTCTGGATTTTTACGTTTCTTGGAGCATCCCCCCATATTTCATTCAAAGCCCTCTGTTCAATCGGTACTTTTTTGTTTGTGAATTTCCATGAATCAGCAATAACATAAAATTTAATCTTTTCATCCTTGGCAATTCTGGCAACAAGTTCGCTTCCTATTTTGTTTATTATTCCGTCCTTAAGCAATGCATCTGCCCCGATGAAAACTTTATTTACTTTTTTCAGCTTTCCCTGTCCTGTCAAAGCGTTTTCCAAAGCAGAATCAATAAACATAGTCACTTTTATTTTTGCCTTTGAAAGCTCTCTTGCGGTTTTTCTTCCCTGGAAAAGAGGGCGAGTTTCGGTGTTGTAAATTTCAAATTTCTTTCCGTGTTTTTTTGCATGAATAAGAGCCTGACTGACATTTGTTGAATGACAGTGTGTAAAAATAACATCGCCGTTTTTTATTAGCTTGAAAACATATTTATTTATTTCACCCTGTGCCTTGTCAAAATGGCTTATAATTTTTTCATAAGACTCATTGTGCATTTTATTGAGCACATTCTCCATCATAGGTTCTGTTGGCCGAGATTTCAAAAGAAGTTTTTTTGATGTGTTGGTAGGAATAAGAGAATAAGCATAAAGAGCTTTTTTTGCAATGTTTCTTGCTCCCTGTATTCTTACTGTCTTTATGTCATTGAGTATATTATCAAAAACCCTCTTTTTTCCGTCTTTATTCATGAAGGGCAGAGTTCAAGAAAGTTTAAAAATTCTCTTTTTTTATTAATGAAATGCTTGAATCATTAGTTAATCCAAGGAGAGTTGAAAAAGGTCCTTGGAAAATGTTTTTCATAGGGTTGGTTTATGCCTCGCTCTCTCTCCTTCTTGTGAAACTGTTTTTCGCGAGAGATATTGTTCTTTCAGAGTATTCAGGAATGATTGTTGTCACATTTTGTGTTATGTTTTCATTGCCTTTCATGTTTTATCTGATTAAAGATGAAGAAGAACAGGATGAGCATATTGAGGGATTTTTCAGTGTTTGGAGAGCCCATAGCGATGCGGTTTATTCTTTTGCATGGCTGTTCCTCGGATTCGTTGTTGCATTTTCATTCTGGAACATTGTTCTTGGAGATGCAAATCTTTTCAACGCACAGCTTGAAACATACTGTATGATAAACAGCCCAGGAAATTTGGATAAATGTATTGAACTTTATAGCATTACAGGAGATGCTGCAACTATTCATGGTTCTTCAACTGTAACGGGAAGACTTCTTTCAATAGTTGAAAATAATATGTATGTAATGATTTTTACTCTTATATTTTCCCTTATTTTTGGTGCGGGAGCTATCTTTGTTTTGGCATGGAATGCTTCTGTTATTTCTGCTGCAATAGGTGTGTTCACAAGATACAACCTGGCAGAAATTCCCCTTGGTCTGCTTAGATATATGGTTCATGGTTTCCCCGAAATAACTGCCTATTTTGTTGCGGCACTTGGAGGAGGGATGCTTGGAACTGGGCTTATGAGGCATGGTATAAAAGACCCGAGGTTTATTCGTGTTTTAGAAAACGTGGTTATTCTTGTTTTCATAGCAATTCTTGTTCTTATTGTTGCAGCATTCTTGGAAGTTTACCTGACCCCATTGCTGTTTAAGTAATTAGATAGTTAATTTATAACAACAAAGTTACCACGACGAGTTTATTAAAGTTGTAAGTGGGTTGGGGTTAACAAGTTCAATCTGCCTTTCAGTTATCATTTATTATTTCTTTTATTTTTAATAATATTCTACATTTAACCAACTCTAATATTTTATTATCTATCGCGAGAGGATTTATTTTTTATCAACAATTTTAAATTTAATAAAGAGCCAAATTTCATTAAATTTAAAAGCCGAGGATAATTTTTACAAAGATGGTTGAATCTATTTTGCTTGCAACAATTTTTGTAAGTTTTTTCTGCACTTTTCTTACAATGCCTTTTTGGATTAAGAAAGCAAAGCAGATAGGGCTTTTGTGGAAGGATATGAACAAACCGAATAGCAAAAAAAATGTTGCGGGTTCTGGAGGGGCAATAGTAATTATGGGTGCAATTGTAGGAATTTTCTTGTACATAGCAATTCAAACTTTTTATTTTAATAATACAGATGGAGTTTCAACAAACATTTTCGTAATAATAAGTATTTTGTTCTTAACTGCTGGAATTGGATTAATTGATGACTTGTTTGGATGGCAGCATGGGGGCTTGTCGAATAGATCGAGACTTATTCTTACAGCATTCTCTGCTGTTCCTTTAATGATTATAAATGCAGGACAATCTGAAATGTTAGGAATTGAATTCGGAATTTTTTATCCTCTTTTAATTATTCCTTTCGGGGTTATGGTTGCTACAACAACTTTTAATATCATTGCAGGCTTTAACGGACTTGAGGCGAGCCAAGGGATAATAATTCTTTCTGCCATGGCTTATGTAACTTATGTCACAGGAAACAGCTGGCTTAGTATTGTTGCGTTGTGTATGGTCGCCTCGTTACTTGCATTTTATGTGTTTAATCTACATCCAGCAAAAGTATTTCCAGGAGATGTCATGACGTATGCGGTAGGAGCGTTAATGGCTTCTATTGCAGTTCTTGGAAACATAGAGAAAATGGCACTTATCTTTTTCATTCCATATGGCATAGAATCTGTGCTCAAACTAAGAGGAAAACTGAAAAAAGAGAGCTTTGGAAAACCAAACAAAGATGGCAGTTTGGAAATGCCTTATGAAAAGATTTACGGGTTAGAGCATCTTGCTATTTATTTGCTGAAAAAATGGAAAAAGAGCGGTAAGGCATATGAATGGGAAGTTGTTATGCTGATAAACAGCTTCCAGATATTGGTTATTGCTTTTGGGTTATTGTTGTTTCTTTAAATAAACCAACA
>JBBDYV010000090.1:0-15498 GCA_040900515.1 Candidatus Pacearchaeota archaeon
AGATGGGCAATCGCATCATTCAGCGCTTTCTTCGCAGTTTTTCCCTTTGTCTTAACAAGCAAAACAGGGCTTTCTGTTGAATGCCCCCTTCTCCATGCTGCAAATGTAACCCCCGAATCTTTATTCAAATAAACTCTCAGTATTTCGGCAATTGTCAAATTATCAATCTGCAACTCAATCTCTTCCTTTTCATCCTTAAGAATATTGATTTCCATGTCAATATAGAAAATTCAAAATTGGTTTATAAAGTTTCCGTAAGGAAAATTTATTGGAAAAAACGTCTATTTTTGATTATGAAAATTACGCCAAGCCCAAGGAGATTATAACATCAAAACTCCTTAATCAAATTACATTTATATCTGGAGATTTATATTAATGGAATTATCTTTTCTTAAATATTAAATCTCTAATTTCTTCCTCGGACAATTCTTTTTGGTTCTTCTTTTCCAATTCCTCTGTTTCGTCTTCCTGTTCCTGCTCTTTTTCCTTTTCTTTATATAACTGATTTAAATCCTGAATTCTCAAATCATCTGGATTCTTCCTGTCAAACCCACTTGTTTTTGGGGCTGAGTTTGCCTTGTTCATTTCAAGAAGTTTTGCCTGTTCTTTATACAGCACAATTCTCAGGCAGTTCTGTATTTTGTTAAGAAGTTTGTCCCCGTCATCAGGCAGCTTTCCCTCTTCTGCCATCTTCACCGCAGCTTCAGGTTCGCCTATTTCTTCCCCAAGCTGCCTTTGGGTCAGTTTCTTTGAACGCCTTGCCCTCATTATTGCCCAATGAAAATTATCAATTAAATCATCTCTTGGTTTTGCATTTCCAGCTACTCTTGCAGTATAATTTTTATCAACCAGCTTTCTAAGATTTGTGTCTTCGTTTATTATAAGTGGCTTTTCACTCCTTCTTTCCTTTGGATTTATTCCAGCCATTTTTGAAAGTCTTTCATACACTCCAGGTTTTCTTTCAACTTCTTTAAGCTGAAATTCTGTTGGTTTCCTGAAAACAGGTGAATCCTCTTTCAAATAGCAGTTCTCACACACTCTTAGAATTCCTCCTATTTTTATCACATCATAAAATCTGATATTCTTCCCAGAAGCCCCGCATCTATAACACTCTGTCATGAATAAACGTCATAAGGCAGGTTTTTTAATATTTATATAGTGCTTCGCAGGTTTAGAACAGCTTCTCTATATCATTTATATTTGTCGGATTTACTACTGTGCTATTACCGTTAATCACCACAGTTGGAGCAGTGCCTATACCATATTTCCTCTTCAAATCATCAATCAAAATAGTATCAAGATTTATATCAAATGAGTAGATAATAAGATTTTCAGGGTTTCTGTTGAATACAACATCCAAAAGCCTTCCTGCGTCTTCATTTCTCTCTGCCTCCTTTGCTTCATTGGAATAGAAAAATAGAATAGTGTCAAATCCACGGTTGCATTCTTTATTTAAAGTTTGTATAAATTCAAAATGTTCCAGTTCTATCAGGGTGTAAAATTTCTTTCGTTCTATAACTATATCATTGTCTTTTCCGAGCTTTACCTCCAAATCGGCAATTATTGCCCTCTGAAAGTTAAAGTCATTTGTCAGCTGCTCAAAAGAGCTTTCGTCGCAGATTTTACTTCCAAAAAAAGTATAACTCAGTTTATGGGAGAAAAGATCATATGCGAGGTTTGTTTGCGTGTTTGAAACTCTTTGGAATTCAACATAGGAAAGCAGATAAGTCAAAGCAAAAACCAAAATAAACAGGGCTGTTCCTATCAAAAACGCCCATAGATATCTTTTCTTGTCCTGAAACTCTCTTGGTTTTATTTTGTCCATTTTATTCTATGATATAATTGGAATTCTGGTTTGATAAATCTTACCTCCATTTGATATTCTTGTTGAAGATAGTATAAAATATTGAAACTATCCACCAGAACGCAAAAAGAATTGCGAAAAATGCAAAGAACAGGAAGAAATTAAGCAACAATCCGGGAACTTTTCCGGTTTTTCTTGTAGCATACTTTGTATAAAAAATGAATATTACCATAAATATCAAAATAAAAATCATTACCGGATTTGTCAAAAATAAGAACAGGAATCTTTCAATAACATAGAGATTGATGTTTCCCATGCCAGCTATGTCAAAATTAATGTTTTGCAAAAAGGCAATTTCACCCTTTATGGCAAATAATGCACTGAACAAAGAATAAACCATCACAAAAACAGAAAGCACTACGTTAAGCCCCGCTGTTGGAATAACAAAACTCCCCAAGTCCCCATATTTTCTCCCGAATATTTTTTTATATTTCCAAAGATTTTTTATCCATCCATAATACCACCTTCTCCTCTGTAAAAGAGCATCCCTGAATTTTGAGGGAACAATTGTCCATGCTGGTGCGTGGGGACAGTTTGCAATCCTGTATCCCAAATACTGTATTCTCAATGCAAGCTCCAAATCTTCTGTTATATTCTTTTCTTCGTATCCTCCATGCTTTTCAAAGAAAGATTTTCTGTAAGCAGAAAATGCCCCGGGTGTAACAAATATAGAATCAAGTATTGCGAATGCATTTCTTAGAAACAGTCCAAGAACATACTCTGCCTGCTGGACTCTTTGGAGAATACCTCTTGGCTCATGGACAAGCATTGCCGGGCTAACACACATAACATCCTTATCTTTGAAATATCTAACCATTCTCTGAATTGATTCTGGATGGACATAAGTATCCGCATCCATTGTAAAAACTATTTGTCCTTTTGCTTTTTTTATTCCAAAGTTCAACGCTGTTCCCTTCCCCTCATTTTCTTTGTGATAAATCCTCAAATTTTGGTATTTCACTTCCAGCTTTTTCACAACGTTAAAGGTGTTATCAGTGCTTCCATCATCAATTACAAGCACTTCAAAAGATTTGTAATTTGAGGCCATTATTGATGCAATTGTTCCTGAAATCGTTTTTGCTTCATTCCATGCAGGAATAATCACGCTTACAAAAGGCAGTTCATCATCAGAAAAAAGTCTTTCCTTTTTTTTTCTGTAATCAGCATAGCTCAGAGCATAAAAAGCAGTTGCAACCAAACCGATATAAATTGAGAAATAAATGACAATCTGGATAAATTCCATTTTACTTTACTCCATCAATCTTGTTTTCTATTTCCTTTACTGAACTTCCCTGTTCAACATTGAAATAATCATAAAACTCATCGGAAAGTGAAAGTTCATTTGTATGCCCTGTTTTTTTCTTTTTAATCAATCCGAGTTCCGCAAATTTCTTTATGTGATCGTAGGCTTTGTTCCCTCTTATTTTTATTATCACAGATTGTTTTATCGGTTGCTTGAAAGCAATTATTGCAAGAGTTTCCTGTTCTGCCTTTGAAAACTCTGCATTCCCAGTTGCCAGTTTGTTTATTACATTGCTGTATTCCCTTCTTACATCCATTTTCCACATCTCCCCTTCTTCTGTCTTTTTCTCCACAATTTCTATTGCACTGTCTTCCTTGTCATATCTTTCCATAAGCCTTGAAATCAGATTTCTTATTATAATGGGATTCAAATCAGATAAAGAGACGAGTTCCTGCATATTGAGAAATCTTCCTGAAACAAAGAAAACCGCTTCCAGCCTTCTCATATCCTCTTTTTCCCTTGCACTGTCAACCTCGTCCATAGTCATGCTTGATACCATTTTTAATAGATTATTATAAAAAATTAAGGATATTTATAAGAGTTGTTAATGGATAAAAATTGTAAATTGTGATTTGAATAAATAACCTCTATAATAAATTTATCAAAAATCTCTTCCTTTATTTATTTCAATTGTTTCTTATATTAATTTAATCAAATCTTAAACCTCAATATCGCCATAATTTGGCCACGTTTGGGCGAATTATTGAAATACTGCATCATATTTTAAATCGGAGTATCGCACCAATTTGGACACGCCTGGACGAAGTAGTAGGATACTTTATTATATTTTAAATCGGAGTATTGCTCCAATTTGGCCAAGCCTGGACGAATTATTGAAATACTGTGTCATATCTTAAACCTCAGTATTGCTCCAATTCCCGAAAGCTTTGCAAACTGGTCTCCCTCTGCTGTATCTGTTGAAACGATTTCGAAGCTAGCTGACGTGCTTGCAGCAAGCCCTTTGAATTCCTTTATCTTTTTCTTATCATAATTTTTTGACATTATAATCATATCAACAGCCCCATATTCCACTGCCTTTTTTATTTCGTCCTCTTTGTAAATTGCCATTTCTCCTCTTGTTCCAAGTTTCTCAAAGAATTTCTCAAGTAACTTTTTCTCCTTGACAATATCCTGATTTGCAAGAACGTCTTTTGATTTTTCAACCAGCTCCTTTAAACCAGATTCATCGCTGTCCCCAATATCTTTTCTCGCAAGAATTATCTGCCTCAGCTTTGTCGGAAGATATTCCCCATCAATGAACTCATCTTTTGTAGGAACAGGCCCTCCAATAATCAGTCCTTTAAGTTTTGGCATATCAAAAAATATTTTTTTCATTTCCTCCGCTATTCTCTTGTAAAATTCCTTTGTCAGTCCTTCGGTGATACGATGAAACCTCTGAGAACTTTGTCCTCCTGCCCTGACTTTGCTTGGAACTCCTGAAGTCATTTTTTGAAGGAGCTCTATCCTCTTTCCTTCAAGCAATCCCATTGTTGCCTCTTTTCTATCCATTACCAACAATCCAAATACTTCCTGGACAGCAAGCATTTCTTTCAAAGGATCAAGAATAAATTCTTTGTCACATCTGTACATTCTTACTTTCAAAGGTGTTGGTGGTTCAATTGCCCAAAGTTGCAAATCTTCCTGTCCTTCAAATTCAGAAACATTTCCGCAAAACATTACCAACCCGTTTTCAGGAGTTTTTTTGTATTCTTTCAGCTGTCGGGTAATTTTATCAAGGGCATTTCCTACATTTTTTCTTGTGCTTGTGCTCTTGATGTTTTTTGCAGTTGACTTCTCTGCTTCAAGCTGGTCAACAACAGTATAAATGTTTTGTCCAGAGGGAATGTAAACCGTTATCAGCTCCGTGGCTCTTGCCTTCCTGCTTTCAATATCCTCAATGATTTCCTCAAGTTCGGGTTTTGTTATAGGAGCCATTTTATATCAAATTATGAGCTGTCTTTAAATCCTTCTCAAATAATTTTAATTCTTCTGGTATTTCAATTCCCTCAATCTCATTTCTCAGGGATATGCCTTTTTCATTTTTCTCTTTCCAAATTTTGCTGTTGAAATCAATAATTTTATCTATAAGAGCCGAATTAAATTCTATTTTTTTTGGTTTTGGAAATTCCAACCTAAGGAAATTTATTCCTTTTTTGGCAAGTATAACCGATGTTATCTGGGGAATTATAGGATGGGATAAAACAAGGAATCTTTCAAGAAGATAATGAAGAGTGAATTTTGCTGAATCACTTTCCCATCTTGCAAATTTTTTATCATTGTTGTATGCCCTTGCCTTTACAATCTCAATATAATTTGAAGCAAACAAATCCCAAAGGAAAGTTCTCAGTTTTATTGCAGGAGTGTAAAAATCATATTCGTCATAACATTTATCTATTTTCAAAGTTAGTTTGTCTATGTAATTTATAAAAAGATTATCTAAAGGAGACAGTTTCGGTTTTGTTTTTGGTTTCTTAAACATCATTACAAATTTTGATACATTAATCAATTTCGTAAGTGTTTTCACTTCAGCCCTTATTCTTTCTTCAGAGCATTTCAAATCCTGCTTTGACAAATCCCCTTCAACAGAAGCCCAGAACCTTATTGCCTCTCCCCCATACTCTTTAAGCAATTTCTGGGGATCAATAACGTTGCCTTTGCTTTTTGCCATTTTATTTCCTTCTGAATCAACAATGTGCTGATGTATCCATACATCTCTGAAAGCTGGTTTCCCCGTTTCAAAATATCCTCTAAGAAGAGTATAATAAAGCCACGTTCTAATAATTTCCTTTCCCTGAGGCCTTAATGAACAGGGATATGCTTTCTTAAAGAATTTTTTGTCTTCCATATATTTCAAAATAACAAGTTCTGAAATTGAAGAATCCATCCACGTATCAAAAACTCTCTCTTCTCCTTGCCATTCAACAGCAAAATCCTTTACAGTTCCTATCTTCTTTCCCTTCTTATATACTTCAAAATTATTCTTTGGCTTTTCTTTCCATGGTTCATAATATGCTCCAGGTTTGGCAAGTGCAATTATTTTTTCTCCCTTTAACTCGGAATTCCAGACTGGGATGGATGTTGCATAAAATCTTCTTCTTGAAATAGGCCAGTCTATTGCAATTGAATCAATCCAATCAAGAAGTATTTTCTTTGATGTTTCTGGGAAAAAATTTATTCTTTCAGCAATGTCCTTCATCTTGCTTCTCATGTTAAGCTGTTCAAGATAATATTCCGGCATTTCGATAAATTCAATTTCTGCTCCAGATCTTTCAGAAACAGGAGTTCTATGAAGTATTTTCTCCTGTTTCGCAAGAAGACCATGTTCCCTAAGATCATTAATCACTCTTTCTCTTGCCTCTTTGACTTTCAGTCCATTAAGAGGACCTGCATGCCTGTTCATCTGCCCGTTTTTTTCTATTGCAATTAATGGTTTTATTCTCTGTTCTCTGAAAAATTGTATGTCAGACAAATCTCCTGCAGAACACATCATTGCCAGCCCGGTACCTTTTTCCTGGCTTGCAAACTTATGAGCCATTATCGGAACTTCTTTTCCAAACAGAGGTGTTATTGCAGTCTTTCCCTGAAGATGCTTATATCTTTTATCATCAGGATTAAATATGACTGCAGCACAAGTGCAAATAAGTTCAGGTCTTGTTGTGCCTATCTGAATTTCCTCTTTTGTTTCCTTGACTTTCCATTTAACATGATTAAACATTGTCTCTATGTCCTTGTATTCTATCTCTGAATCTGCAATTGTTGTCTGTAATCTTGTATCCCAGTTGTTTATTCTAGTGTCTTCATAAATCAGGCCTTTTTTATACAGTTCAATAAATGTTGCCTGGGTCATCTTTCTATACTCAGGAGAATCAGTAAGATAAACAGCCCCTATGTGGTCCCCTTTTTTATAAGAGGTGAATGAAATTCCAAGCTTTGCAAAAGTATCTTCTGTTTCAGAAGAAGTATTTTCCAGAATCTCCTTGCATTTAAGCAGAAATTCTTCTCTCCCCATCTTAAAAGGAGATATGTTAAATTTCTTTTCCGCTGCCATTTCAATTGGCAATCCATTTCTGTCCAGCCCGAGCGGAAATAAAACCTCAAATCCCTTCATCCTTTTGTATCTTGCAAAGAAGTCCATATAACAGTAAGTAACTACGTGACCCATATGAATTGGGGCATTGACATAAGGAGGGGGGGTATCAATGGAATATATTTTCTTTTTTGTTTTGAAATTAAATTTAAACATCTCAGAGTTCTTCCATTTTTCAACAATCTCTTTTTCAATTTCAGGATTCCAGTTTCTTAAGTTTTCAAAATCCATATTCAATATATTCTCATAAATGATAACAACTTTTAAAAACTATTTGTATCTCTTTTTCCTATGGCAAACGAAGGGGGAACGGTAAACCTCCCAACAGGATATGGTGGACTTACCAGATTCAGCGAAGAATATGACAGCCTTTTCAATCTTAAGCCGGCTCATGTAATAGTCATGATAGTCTTGATTTTACTTTTCAGGATTTCTCTGCCTTTGATTTATGGATAAATTAGTTCATTTACCTTCGGCTCGTTTTAATTTGATAATATAACAAAGCTTCGTTAAATTATGCCTTGTCTATTATCAAATTATGTCTTTTTAAGGAGAGGTAGTGTCAGGAGAAACTTGGTTCTCCCACATAGAAAACAATAAAAACATCGGATTTTTCCTAAAAACATGTTCAACCTAGACCCTAAAAAAATGGCATCTGTGATGAAGCAGATGGGAATTGCACAGGAAGACATTCCAAGCTCAAGAGTTATAATTGAAAAGGAAGATGGAAGCAGGATAACAATAACAGAGCCTTCAGTGGCAAAAATAAAGATGCAGGGCCAGGAAAGCTTCCAGATTTCAGGAAATGTTTCAGAGGAACAAGGGTTTTCAAATAACGATATAAAAACATTAATGGAACAAACGGGATGTAGTGAGGCACAAGCACAGGAAGCCTTGGAAAAGACGAACGACTTGGTAGAGGCAATAATGTTATTGAAGAAGTAGGAAGATTTTAAATTAATATTAAACACCACTTCACTGTTAAAAGTTATTAGTTATCAAAAACTACCAACAATTATTTTAATCATAATTTCTTAATTAAATCATGGAGAAATTCCTGCAGAACCTTGAGGAAGCAGATAAAATAATCAAAACAGTTGATCATCTTGTTTATGTGACTTTCCCGCTTGTGAAAGACAAGAGAATGCTGATAAAGATTCTTGTTGAAACAAAAAATGCCGTCGCTTTATGCATAAACGCGATGCTTCAAAGGGATTACATTTACAGGAAAGTAAGGCTTTACAAGGACGCAAAAGAAAATTTTAGAACATTTGAGGAGAGATGTGCCCCGAGATACAACCTGTCTTTTTCCGAAATAAGCAAAATAAAAAATCTTTTCGACATAGCAGAGAAGCACAAAAAAAGCCCTTTGGAATTCATGAGAAAAGATAAGATAGTTATTATGTCTGAAAATTCCGGCAACTTTCACACAGAAACAATAAGCCATGAAAAAGTCAAGGATTTCGTGAATTTGGCAAAAAGTCTGCTTTCAAAAATTGAAAATGTAATAAAAATCGGGTAAAATCCCTTAATTTCCATAGGAAATTAACCACTACTAAATCACAAAAAGATATAAAAAGCCTATCTCCCTCGTAGACTATGCTTCTAAACAAATCAATATCTTGTAGAGATGGAAGATATAATTCAAGGAATGGAAGATATAATTCAAGAGAAAATAAGCGCAGATCACCTGTTATATGTCAGTCTGAAGTACACTAAAACCTGTGACGTCATCGTAAATCTTATTCTAAGGTGGAGAAAAATGATTGAAATGAGTGTTGATGGGATATTAAGACACGCCAAAAAGAAGAAAAAAATAGCCATTGTCCCCACAAACCCCATAGGGCAGATAGAAGCAATAAAAAAAGTAATGAAAAAAGACCAGAACTTTATGGAGGTTATAGAGATGTATGAGATGTTTAGAAAGATAGAGGAACTGAGAAAGGAAAGAATTGGGGAATTCAGGAAAAACGTGACATTAAAGGTCTTCTATAGAGGGGAGGAAGTTAACATAAATCTTGAAAAGTTGAAAGAGTACGCTGACAGACTTGAAAAATTCATAGTTTCAACAAAACAAGCCCTTTTATCATAAAATCAAATTTAATACTTAAGAGAGTTAATCAACAAAATTTCAGAATAAGTTAACTTAACGCATGTGTTAAATCTCTGCAAACATTATAACTTCTTCTATTCACATGCAAAATCCCCTATAATAAGCTTTAAAAAAAAGGTTTTGCTTTAAATTTGGCTGAAAACAAACAAAATGAAAGCAAATCAAAGATTTTCATTCATTCGTCATAGAGGAAATGCCAAATGAAAAAAATAATTGTCATAACATCGGGAAAAGGGGGGGTTGGAAAAACAACCACTGCAATAAACCTTGGAGCTGCAATAAACCATTTTGGGGGGGATGTTGTTGTGATAGATGCAAATCTTTCAACTCCAAACATTGGAATCCATCTTAATTCCCCAAATGTTCCTGTAAACCTTAACCATGTCCTTTCTAAAAAAGCAAAAGTCTTTGAAGCTGTTTATGAACATGAATCAGGTCTGAAAATAATTCCTTCTTCAATATCCATAAGGGAACTCAAAAAGATAAACCCAGAATCAATAAAGAGCTACAGGAAGGACTTCAAAAAGATTGCGGATTATATAATAATGGACAGTGCAGCAGGATTGGGAGACGAGGCTCTTTCAGTCATAGACATAGCCGATGAAATAATTATAGTAAGCAATCCGGAAATGCCAGCAATAGCAGATGCATTAAAAACAATAAAACTAGCTCAGGAAATGAAAAAAATTGTTTTAGGAGTAATAATGACGCGTGTTAGAAAAAATTATACAGAGCTCCAGCCAGAGACTGTAAGGGAAATGCTTGAAATACCTATTCTAGGGATGGTTCCGGAAGACTTAATGGTTCAGGAAGCTCTTGCATTGAAAGACGCAATAGTTCACACCCATCCAAGAAGCAAGCCGGCAAGAGCATACAAGGAAATTGCAGCCCGTTTGATGGGGATTCAGTATGATTCTGAGGAAGATAAGGAAAAATTGATGGATAAAATTGATAAATTGTTAAAAAAATTCAAGATAATTAATAAAATCAAATAATAATTAATAACTAACCATCAATATACTAAAAATATTTTATTATCATCACAATCTTAAATTATTTTTATTTAATCATTTAAATCAAAGGTTTTTTATATTATCCCAAATATCAATAAAAAATGGAAGGTATAACAACAATTCCTTTTAACGATTGGACAAAAATCGATTTGAGAGTTGGAAAAATTCTTACAGTTGAAGAAATTGAAGGTGCAGATAAGCTTTACAAACTCAGCATTGATTTGGGAAAGGAAATAGGAAAAAGAACTCTGGTTGCCGGGCTCAAGCCCTATTACAAAAAAGACAAACTAAAGAACAAAAATTGTATCATTTTCACAAACCTTCAGCCAAGAATTATGAAAGGAATTGAAAGCCAGGGTATGCTTCTAGCCGCAGTCAGCAGTGATGAAAAACACGTTCATTTACTGCAGCCAGATTCAATAGATATAGAATTGGGAAGCATAATCAGATAAAACTCTAAAATAACTAATTGTAATAAAAAATTAAATTAAAATTTTTTCTACGGAAGCTTGGATTCTTATTTTATCTTCTCAAACAAAACCGCACTCTTCTTTATTTTACCAGAAAATTGCTTCGCAATTTTCTCAGATGTCTTTGGCATAAAAGGAGAAAGAAGTTCTCCTATTTTTTTTATGCTTTCAACCAATTCATAAAGTTGTTTCTTGTTTTTAGTTTCCCAAATTTTCTGGTTTTGAACATATTCATTGCAAACATCAACAAAGGAAAAAATCTCATTAAGAACTTTATCCAGCTGATAGCCCTCAAACAATTTTTCAATCTTTTTCTCATCTAATCTTTTTATTAGGCTGTTGTTTGTTTTCTCAATTCCATACTTTTCAGCCAAAGCAGAAACTCTTGAAACCAAATTTCCAAGTTTGTCTGCAAGCTCATTGTTATGCCGGTCAACCAGTGCTTTCTCTGAGAAGTCGCCATCACTTCCAAAAGGGATGTTCCTCATTAAGAAATATCTAACACTATCAGAACCATACTTTTCTATTAAGTAAAAAGGGGAAATCACATTACCTAAAGATTTGGACATTTTTTGACCATTAATAGTAAAATAGCCATGAACGAACAAAGTTCTTGGAAGTTCAAAATCCAAAGCCAAAAGAATAGCAGGCCAGATAGTTGCATGAACCCTTATGATATCTTTAGCCATCAATTGAACATCAGCAGGCCAGAATTTTTTCTTATTTTCTGTTGTTTTCAAACCTGAAACATAATTCCAAAATGCATCCACCCAAACAAAACAGGTATGTTTTTTGTCAAAAGGTAATTCAATGCCCCAATAAACTCTTTCTTTCAATCTTGATATTGAAATATCCTTTAATCCTTTTTCTATAAATGAAATTATCTCTTGTTTTCTTTCTTTTGGCAAAATCCTTAATTCATTTTTTTTTATAAGTTTAAGCAGTTTATCCTGAAAAGCAGAAAGTTTAAAGAGATATGCCTCTTCTTTTCTTAATTCAGGTTCTTTATTATGTAACGGGCATTTTCCATCGATTAAATCAGAATCTGTTTTATATTGCTCGCAACCAACACAGTAATAAGCTTCATAAAATCCTTTGTAAATGTATTTTTTGTCATATAATTTCTGAATAATTTCCTTTACTTCTTTTTCATGATAAGAATCAGTAGTTCTGATAAAATTATTATAGGATATATTTAACAATTCGAAGGCTTGTTTAAATTCGTTTGATATTTCATCTACAAATTCTTTAGGGGTTTTTCCTGCTGTTTCTGCTGCTTCTTGAATTTTCTGTCCGTGTTCATCTGTTCCTGTCAGAAAAAATACATTTTTCCCCTTCTGTTTATACCAACGTGCGAGAATATCTGCAGCAATAGTGGTATAAGCTGCTCCAACATGGATATGTGAATTTGTATAATATATGGGAGTTGTTACATAAAATTTCTTTTTATTCATCCTTATAATTTTGCACTTTGCTTTTTAATTCTTTCCCAAATATTTTGTTCTCCAATAGTGAGGTCATTAAGTCTTTTTTTGTGTTTCATGTAATGTTTAATTAAATTGAATAAACTTATTAAATCTTCTTTTGAGTAAACAAAAACGCCCCAACAATCTTTATTATGTTTTGCTCCATAGAAGTTTCCTTTTTTGGAAGCGAGGCCAAATTTTGCATTTATTCCTAATAAGTTCAATTTTTCATATATTTGAAATAGCAGGTTTTTATCATAAGAGCGTATCCTGAATCTTGCCATTCCATTGGATATACTAATATTTCCTTCCGCATCCGTATACCCTGCCAGAAAAGCAAAAAAGATTTTATTTTCTTGTTTAATCCAATCTTCTATATTATCTTCTTTTTTTACTAAAAAATTAAAGGATTTATCCAAAAAAACCATCATACTAAATATTTTATCATATTTCTTGATCCAAAAATGCCCATATTTTCCATAAACCTCTTTTATTAAATTAACTTGATCTCGTTTGGTTGTGCTTGATTTGATTATCACCGTAAAGTCTTCTCCTGATGATTTTACATTTAAATCCCCTAATCTGAAACCAATCATATACGCTTTTAATTCATCGCTTCCGTCAAATGCTTTTTTGGGGTATCTTACGTTTGCTTCAAAAAGATTTCTTGTTTTTATAGAATATTTCTTTAATTTTTCAAATACAGTAACTACATTAAAATTGTAAATTTTAGCTATCTTAGAACAGGATAATCTATTTTTTATATATAGTTCTTTTAATTTTTCTTTATTAATATTAAATATTCTCTTTTTTCTTATTTCTATATTTGCCTCTTTTAATTTATAATAAACCGAGCAAGAACTAATCCCTAAAATATTTGATATTTTTTGTGTGGAAAGTCCCTTTTTTAGATATAAATCTCTTAGTTTTTCCTTGTCTATAATTATTTTCTTTTTTGGTTTACGAAGTTTTATTTTATATCCTCTTAATTTCTTTTGGATAACTGTAGGATCACATCCATATAATTCCGCAATTTTATATGTTGACAGTTTCTGTTTAAGATATAAATCTTTTAATTTTTCTTTCGGAATTTCTATCTTTTTAGACATTAAATTAATAATAATTTATACTATATAAATATATGTCCTAATTTTTAAATAATTAATATATTAAATAGCGGTTATTAGAATCCTCTAAAACTATTTAATCAAAAATCTTTGCTTTTTCAAAAATAATTTCCTGAGGAAAACTATTTAAAGAAGTTCTCATTTTTATTAAAATGTTCGGCAAAAAAACATGCGATAATTGCACGGAAAAAGTAAACAAGAGCTTCGACTTCTGCCCTTACTGTGGCTATTTGTTTGACCGAAAATCAAAAAGTGAAGACCATGGTATGCTTGGGAGAGATGATATTGTAGAGGAAGCCAGAATCAATCCACTGGATGCCATGCTTGGAGGAATGAGCGGAAAGATACTAAACAAAATGTTTAACAGTGCCGTAAAAATGTTGGAAAAAGAGATGGAAAAGGAATTCAAAAATCATAGTCAAAGCCAGAATGTAGCTCCGGGCTTCACGCCGAGGACTAATTTTGAGATAATAATAAACGGAAAAAGAGTCAGTCCCGAAAACATAAAATTCACAAGGAAAATGCTTCAGCCGGAAAAAGAAGTTAGGATAAAAAGAAAAGCAATTCCAAACATGTCTCCAGAAGTTCTCAAAAAGATTTCAGGGATGAAAAAACATGAACCTTCAACCAACATAAGAAGGCTTGCAAATAAAGTCATCTATGAAGTCGACATTCCGGGAGTAAAGTCAATTGATGAAGTTTCTATAACAAGGCTTGAAAACAGCATTGAAGTCAAGGCTCTTGCAAAAACTGGAAAAAAAGGAAGCAAGGCATATTCAAAGCTCATTCCTTTAAATCTTCCCATAACAAACTACGAACTTGAAGACGGAAAACTTATTCTGGAACTAGATACAAAGAATTAGAAATTAATCTGGAACATATGCAACATATCCTTCCTTGCTAACATATTTTACATTAACAAATCCCCTTTGTTCAAATTCTTCATAAAAATTAGATTCTTGGATTCTATCAATATATTTTGCAGGCGTAATAACGGTAACCTGATTGAATTCTGGCTCTTTATCAGACCGCTTTAAAACCTCAGCAAAAATCTCAACCTCGCACGGAATTCCAAATTTTTTTCCCATAATCCTCTCCAATTTTCCGTTTAGTTTCGAACGCGGTTTTATAACATGTCCGTAATCCCTTCCGTAAACAAGGTTGTCAACAATTTCGCTTTTTCTATTCATTTTAAAAGTAATTAAAGATAAAAATAACTTCTTTATAAAATTTTATACTCACAAGACTTATAAAGTAATAGAGCGTTATTTTGATATGCAACTTCCAAAGACTATTTCTTTAGAACTTGCTGAAGAGGTAGGATGGCATATTGGAGATGGTAGCATGAATTTTTATAAAAATAGAGGAAAATCAAGAGGATTTTATCAACTTAGAGGGCATATAGAAGATGACAAAAAACATTATGAAAGTAGAATTAAACCATTATTCAAAAAATTATTCGGAATTAAAATAAGTATAAGAGATATGCCTTCTACAAGAGTTGTTGGTTTCCAGATATGGAATGATGAGTTAGTTAATTTTAAGAAAAATCTTGGACTTCCTTTAGGATATAAGTATAAAATAAAAATCCCTGAAACTTTTCTGGTTAATGATAAGTTAAAAAAAGCGGTCGTCAGAGGAATTTTTGATACTGATGGGGGGATATATTTGCAAAGAAAGAATGGAAAATTATACCCTCGGATTTATATTACTACTATCTCTTTTGAATTATCTGAACAGTTACTGAGATTATTTAAAGAAATTGGGCTTAGAGTCACAAGATATTCTCAATTATACAATCAAAAATTTAATAGAAAAAGAAGTTACATTCTAACAATTAGAGGGGTGGAAATGTTTCATAAATTTATGAAAGAAATTTCTCCAAAAAATCCTAAACATATTAAGAAATATGGTAATTTTATGAACTCACAAGACTTATAAATAAATTATACTTCGAAAATTTTATGAGCCTGTAGATCAGTCTGGTAGATCGCCGCTCTGATAAGGCGGAAGTCCTCAGTTCAAATCTGAGCAGGCTCATGAATGACCACGCTT
>JBBDYV010000090.1:15598-20122 GCA_040900515.1 Candidatus Pacearchaeota archaeon
AAATCGGTTCATGGTTTCTATCATTTCATAAAACAGGCATGGAAAAAGCCAGATGTAAAAACACTAAGAGAAAGAATGGTTGAATGGAGAAGAAGCGAGGCTTTTGTCAGGGTTGAAAAACCGTTGAGGCTTGACAAGGCACGTGCTCTTGGCTATAAGGCAAAGAAAGGTTTCGTTGTTGTAAGAGTGCGTTTGCTTAGAGGTGGACATAAAAGACACAGGCCAAACAAGAAGAGAAGAAGCAAGAGACTGCACGGAAGAAAAAATCTTGAAATGAATTACAGGGAAATTGCAGAACAAAGAGTGGCAAGAAAATATCAAAACCTTGAGGTTCTCAATTCATATCCTATAGGAAAGGATGGTGTTAATTATTTCTTTGAAGTAATAATGGTTGATCCTGAAATGCCTGAGATAAAATCAGATTCTACAATAAATTGGATAACAAAGCCAGGAAATCGTGGCCGTGTATTCAGAGGTTTGACAAGTGCAGGAAAGAAAGCACGTGGTTTGAGAAGTAGGGCTCCAACAAACAAATCAAGGCCATCAAAAAGTGTTGGAAGTATTTAGTTAAATTAATGAATTCTTAGTTTTAGAATCATAAATTGCTTTTTTCTCCAAATCTGAATAAGGTTTTTCTGAATCAGCGACATAAACAATTCCTTCACAATCCATCCATAGTGCTTTTTTCTTTCTGGTTAGAACCAAAAATGGAGTTGGCAACTTCACTATTGCACCTGATTGAATATCATATTTTATCTCCTTGCTGGAAATTGACTCAAAAAAATCATGTGCCATAAAATATCTATCCTGGGGGAGGCTTTCTTTTGTAGCCGTTAAAAAATCTAAATCAAGCAATCCAAATTCTGGAGGAATATTATTAAAATAGTGGGTAATGTAAATTTCATTAGAGTCTCCCATTATCGTTTTTATTTACTTATTATTAAAAGCATTTGTATAGCACAAAACAATATCAAAACTTATTTAAAATCTTACTTCTATAACCATTTATGGCATTTATACTTCCATCTTTATCATACGCATACAATGCACTTGAGCCTTACATAGATGAGCAAACAATGAGAATTCATCACACAAAACATCATCAGGCTTACATAGACAAACTCAATGCAGCATTGGAAAATGCTCCGCAGTTGCAAAAGAAGACAGCTGAAAATTTGATTAAGGATTTAAACAAACTTCCAGATACAATAAAGACAGCAGTAAAAAATCATGGAGGCGGGCATGTAAACCATTCATTTTTCTGGAAAATCCTAAGAAAAGATGTTGAACCAAAAGGAGAAATTCTTAAGGCAATAAATGAAAAATTCCAGAACATGGACAGGTTCAGGGAACAATTCAAGGAAGCTTGCCTTACTTTATTCGGCTCCGGCTGGGTTTGGCTTGTTGTGAATAAACAAGGAGAGATTGAAATTGTGAAAACATCAAACCAAGATAATCCGTTAAGCGAAGGAAAAACTCCTATTCTTGGGATAGATGTTTGGGAGCATGCCTTTTATTTGAAATACCAAAACAAAAAGGCGGATTATGTCGAGGCTTTCTTCAATGTAATTGACTGGGAAAAAGTCAACGAAAATTATGTTAATGCAACATCTTAAAAACTTCTATTAATTTTAAGGATAATAAAAATGGTGGTAAATTTTTTTTATGTATCTGGAATAATAGGATTAATATTAATTATATCGGGTGTTTTGATAAAAAACAGGAACCGGAGAACAAGAGATATTATTTATATAAATGGGGGAGTAGCTTTAGCAGCATATAGTTTTTATATTAAAGATATTATATTCATAATATTGCAGATTATTTTTATATTGGTTGCAATTTACGATTTAATTAAATTATCAAAAAACAAAATACATAAAAAATGAAATACTCAAAACTCTGTGATTTGTATGAATCAATTTCTTCAACAACAAAAAGGCTTGAAAAAACAGCCATACTTTCCAAATTCCTAAAAAGCCTTTCAGATGAAGACAAAGATGCATTGTATTTGCTTCTAGGAGAAATCTACGCGGATTATGATGAAAAAAGAATAGGAATTTCTGATCAACTTGCAATAAAAGCAATTTCAAAGGCAATCGGCACAAGCAATGAGAAGGTTGTTCATGAATGGAAAATTATCGGAGACTTGGGAAAGGTTGCTGAAAAGCTCAAAGCAAAAACAAAACAGTCAACACTTTCTTCACACTCAGAATTAACCGTTCAAAAAGTCCTTGAAAACCTTAGAAAGCTTCCCGGATTAGAGGGAAAAGGAACTGTTGAAAAAAAGATTGCACTAATAACAGAACTTCTCGGTCATGCTTCTCCAAAAGAGACATTGTATATCATAAGAACTTTACTTGCTGATTTGAGAATAGGAATAAAGGAAAGCACAATAAGGGACTCTCTTGCAGACGCCTTCTTTAAAGAAACAAAAAAAGATGCTGTAAAGGACATCCAGGATGCAATAGACAAGAGCAATGACATAGCAGAAGTATTTGAAATGGCAAAAAGGGGAAAGTTGAAAGATCTTCAAAAAGTGCATCTTGAAATAGGAAAGCCAATAAAAGTCATGCTTGCCCAAAAGGCAAAAAACATTAAGGAAGCTTTTGAAGCAGTTGGAAAACCATGTGCAGTTGAATACAAATATGATGGATTTAGAATGCTGGTGCACAAGAAAGGCAGTAACGTGATTTTATTTACACGAAGACTGGAAAACGTCACAAAACAATTTCCGGAGGTAGCAGATTTTATAAGAAAATATGTAGATGCAGATACCGCAATTCTTGATTCAGAGGCTGTAGGATTCAACAAGCAAACAAAAGTATACACCTCATTCCAAAACATAAGTCAAAGAATAAGAAGAAAATACGACATAGAAAAACTGCAGGCAGAATTGCCTGTGGAAATTAACGTTTTCGATATTCTTTACTATAATGGACAATCTTTACTAAACGAGCCCTTCAAAAAAAGAACAGAGATTATAAGAAAAATAGTAAAAAATCATCCTTACAAAATAATTCATTCAAAACAAATTATAACTGATAACGAAAACCAAGCTGCGGAATTCTACAAACATGCATTGAAAGATAATCAAGAAGGCGTTATGTTCAAGAATCTTGAAGCAGTTTACCAGCCGGGAAGGCGTGTTGGACACATGCTTAAAATAAAACCGGAAGCAAGAGATTTGGATTTAGTTATCACGGGGGCAGAATATGGAACAGGAAAGCGTTCTGGTTGGTTTAGCAGTTTCATTCTTTCCTGCAGAGATGAAAAAACGGGAAAATTCCTCGAGCTTGGAAAAATGGGAACAGGAATAAAGGAAAAGGCAGAGGAGGCAATTGACGGGGCTGTTTCATTTGAACAGCTTACTGAAAAGATAAAGCCATTAATAACAAAAGAAGAAGGAAAAACTGTAGCCATTAAGCCAAAAATAGTTTTATCCATAACTTATCAGGAAATTCAGCCCTCCCCAAATTACAATTCGGGTTTTGCATTAAGATTCCCAAGATTTACAGCACTACGCCCAGACAAAAGTGCGAATGATGTCTCAACTCTTTCAGAAGTCAAGAAAGATTTCGAAAACCAGAAAAGAAACTGGCGATATGGGTGAGGCTAAAACTCGCTAAAAACATGGAAAATTATATCTTTGAAATAAAGGACAAAACAGGAAGAAAGATTCATTTAACAAAAGAAAGATGGAGCCATATAACTTCCCCATCTTCTCCACATTCGTATATGGCTTCTTATTTGGAATATATAAAAGAAACGTTAATTAAGCCCGATAAAATCATAAACAGTTTTTATGATGAAATAAATGTTAATTATTATAAATATTATAAGAAAAATAGAAAATATCTCGGAATTATAGTAAGTATTTAAACGGAGCTGGATTTGTTGTTACAGCATATTTTGTCAGAAATATTTTAAGATGAAAGATAACATGAATATCTATTACGATGAAGAAGGAGATTATTTAGAAATTTCCAGGGAAAATGCAAGCCCAACATATGGAGAAGAGATAGAGGACGATATTACTTTAATAAAAAGTGAAAAAAATGATGAGATTGTTGGAATAGGCATCATTAATTTTAAAAATAGAACAAAATCATTGAAAGAAATTAAAGTTAATTTACCTTTTAATATTAATTTTTCCTCACTCGGAGTTTAATTATTATAAATCTCTTTAACAACTTTTCTTCTTAATTCAAAACTATTAGCCCATTTTGCATAAGCATTCCAACCTTGAAATGTCTCAAGTAGTCTTTCTTTGCTGATTTCTCCATTTTTGTATTTTTTAATTTTAGAGTATATGTTATTGATATTTCTTTTTCTTGGAATCTTGAAATGATAAAAATTCCTGAAACCAATAAAATCAATACCTTTTGATAAAAATATTATTTTTGACTTGTCTTTGTGCAATTCTAATTTCAATTTCTCTTTAAGAAAAAGTTCTATCGGGGCGCGGCGCGGGGGGGGGCGGGGGGGGGGGGGGGGGGGGGGGGGGGGGGGGGGGGGGGGGGG